>CAXUCM010000011.1:11091-20522 GCA_964249315.1 uncultured Acetobacteraceae bacterium
TGTCGCCTGGCATAATCCGAGCAGGCGCAGCTTCGTTCATCCAGCAGCCGGCAGGCGACGTTGGTGTGGATCACCGCGTCGGTATCGGCGTCGCGCAGCTTGTGCAGGCAGCAGCGTCCGCAGCCGTCGCAGAGCGACTCCCACTCCGGCTGGCTCATCTCGTCGAGGCGCTTACGTTTCCAGAACGGGGCGGATGCGGCCATGGACGCAGGATAAGGCCTCGGCGGCGCGTCGGGAAGGCGCCGGCTCATCCGCGCAGCCGATCCGCCAGCGTGAACAGCAGCAGGAGCAACAGGCTCGCAGCCAGGCCCGGACCGAGCTGCGGCAGCCAGAGCCAGCGCAACTGGTCGAGCCGCCCGGCGCCAAGCCCGAACGCCGCTCGACCCTGGTGACGCTGCAGCCGGGTCAGGGCGAGCAGCGACGGCAGCGCGATCAGCGGCAATGCCAGGGCGACGCGCCAGATCAGCCGGCCCGCACAGGATCCGGGCAGGAAGATCGATGCGGCAGCGCCCGGTGCCGGCAGCAGGAACAGCAGCGCCGCTTGGTGCGGCCGGACGTTCATCTTGCGTCCGCCCAACGATCGAAGCGCTGCGTCAGCGGCACCAGGTGATCGAGCCAGAAGCCGTCATCCGTGATCAGCGTGGGTTGCCGGCGGTCGTCGTCCGACGATGTCGGCGTGCCGGGATAGGCGGACGCGAAGCCGGCCCGTCGCGCCGGGTCGGACACGAAGGCGAGCAGGTTGCGTGCCAGGGCCCGATGCTCCGGTGCGATCCGGCTCGGGATCGCCCATTCGACGGCGATGCCCAGGCTCTGCGCCCATTGCGCACCGAAGCTGTGATGATCGGCCCGATCGGCGGTGGCGACCTCGCCGTCGGGCGCGCTGGTCATCAGCACGGCCCCGCTCTCGATGATCTGCACGGCCTCCGCCGGCGTGCTCCACCAGACGATATACGGCTTCAACTGGTCGAGCTTGCGGAAGGCGCGGTCGACGCCCTCCTGGGTGGACAGCGTGCGGTAGATGTCGGCCGGCTGAACGCCGTCCGCCATCAGGGCGATCTCCAGGGTGCCGCGCGGATCGCGACGCAGTCCGCGCTTGCCGGGATGCTGCGCCACGTTCCAGAAATCCCCCCAGCTCGGGATCATCTCGATGCGACCCTTGTCCCAGGCCAGCACGAGGTCCATCCGCCAGGCGGCGATGCCGCAGGCATGGCCGACGCGATCCGTCGAAGGAACGTCGGCCGCCTGGGTCAGCGGCTGCGGCAGCAACAGCCCTTGCAGGCAGGCAAGCTGCAGCGGCGCCGCTTCCATCAGCACCAGGTCCCAGTCGTTGCTGCCGGTCGCGGCGCGCCGCTGCAACGTCGTCAGGTTGCCGTTCCAGTCGCTGACCTGCAGCCGCACGTTGTCCTGTGCGGTGAACGGGACGAACAGCGCGGTCCGCTGGGCATCCTGCACACCGCCGCCGAACGTGGCGACGTGCAGCATCGGCGTCCGCGCGGCCGCCTGCCTGGAGGGATGCGCGCGCGAAGCGCCGGTGCTGCCGGCATCGGGCTGGGCCTGGGCGATCCCGGCGACGACGCAGGCCAGCAGGCCGGCGAACAGGATGCCGATGCGGACAGGCTGCCCGGAAGCATGGGCAAGGGCGCTCAGGGACAGGAGCTTTCTCTCTCGACAGCCGGACCGTGCCGCGTCGGAGGTCGAACCGGCGCGGTCCTCTCTAGCGCACTCTCTCGCATGCTGGAACCGCCGGGATCCCGCGACCCGCCCCGGGGACGCAGGCGCTCATGGCGCCAGCGGGAAGGCGGTGGCATGCATTGCCGGCCACGCCAGCAGCGCCGGCCGATCCGCATGCAGTCCCGCCATCGGCTGCGAGGCCGGGCGTCGCACGAGCAGCTCGCCACCGCCGGCGAGCCGGAAGCGCATGCGCAGATGGTCGCCCAGATGCACGACGTCCGACAGCGTCGCGGCCAGCGCATCGCGCCCGAGCGTCTCGGTTCCTGACGAGACGAACGCGACCGCGATCCGCTCCGGCCGCACGCACAAGACGCACAGCGCGCCGGCGGCAAGGCCGTCCGACGCCATCGCATCCATGCTGGGACCGGCGCCGAGCCGGACATGGGCGATGTCGTCCTCGATCCACGCGACGTGCCCGGTCAAGCTGTTCGCCTCGCCGAAACCGACCGCCACGCTCTCGTCGGCGGGACGATCGAGCAACTCCGCGGCGGTGCCGAGCTGGCGCAAGGCGGGACCCGAGAGGATGCCGATGCGGTCACCCATGCTCAGCGCCTCCTCGCGATCGCCGGTGGCCAGCAGCAGGCCGAAGCCGCGTGCCCGCGCCAGGCGACGGATCAACTGCTGCATGTCGCGCCGCTGCACCGGGTCAAGCAGGCCGAGCGCGTCGTCCAGCAGCAGGACCGCCGGATCGCAGACCAGGACCCGGGCCAGCGCGGCGCGGACTGCGGCCGGCGGGTCGAGCCTGCCGACATGACGGTCGGCCTGCGTTTCGAGGCCGAGCAGCGCCAGGGTCGCGTGGACCCGGTGCCCGCGTCCGGGCTCGCGCAGGCGGCGCACGGCGAGCGGAAACGCCACGTTGTTGCGCACGCTCAGATGGCTGAACAGGGGATCCCGATCCGAGAGGATGCCGACGGCACGCTGCGCCGGCGGCTTGTTGGTGATGTCGTCTCCGTCAACCCGGACGCGTCCGGCAGCCGCCTCCCGGTGGCCTGCCAGCATGTCGAGCAACGAGGAGGCATCGGCCTTTTGTGTTGCCAGCAGCGTCACGCATTCGCCGCCGGCGAGTGCGAGCGAGAACGGCTTGCCCGACACCTGCCCCGCGGAGGCACTCGCGAGACGCAGCCCGTCCACCTCCAGGCGCGGGCTCCGGTTCATCCGCAAACTGCAACTTGTCTACCGGTGTGGCGTTCCTCGCCTGCAATCGAGCGGGGATGAATCATGGCGGTTTCCGACAAGGCTAAGAATGTGGCCGAGGATACCCAGGAGCAGCTCCAGTCCCTACGCGCAATGGTCGAGCAACTGCTGAACGAGCGCGTCACGCCGGCGCTTGCGGATGCGGCCGGCAAGGCCGAGACCGCCGTCAGCAGTGCGCGCGACTTGACCACCACGCAGGTTGCCAACGTATCCGAGAAGGTCCGCCATCAGCCTCTGATCGCCATTACCATCTCCACGGTCGTGGGGTATCTGCTCGGCCGTCTTTCGCGCTGACCCGGCATCACCATGAAAGCCGTTGAATTCGGCAAGCTCGCCGCCGCTGCCGAAGCGCGGCGCTGGCAGAGTATCGGTCTGCGATATGCCAGGCGTATCGCCTTCCTCGTCGTTGCCGCCCTGTTCGGACTGTTCACCCTGATCTCCGCGCACGTCCTGCTGTGGGTGCTCTGCGATGGTCCCTGGCACACCGGGAAGGTATGGGCCTCGGTCATCGTGCTGGCTGTCGACATCCTGCTCGCCGCCATCTTCGTGCTGCTCGGTCGCGGCAAGCAACCGAGCATCACCGAGATCGAGGCACGGATGGTGCGTGACCAGAACTTGGCCTCGATGAAGAATGCACTTGCCTTCTCGGCGGTGACCGCGACGGTCGTGGGCCCCGCCGGGCGCATGGCAGGGCGCGGCCTTCTCGACCTGGTCAGCGGCAGGGCGCGGCGCCGTCGGCGGCAGGTCGTGCGCTGACCCGAGCGGGTCAGCGTCCGGCCGAGCGCCGGCCGACCTCATCCATGGCCTGCTGGGCCTTGCGGCTCTCCTGCAGCCGCGTCTCCTCGGCTCGCTTCTCGACCAGCAACTCGACCGCTCGATAGGCTGCTCGCGTAAGTCCGAGCACGATGCGGGCGCGGTCGACGTCGTCCGAAGCCTCGGCCTCGGCGGCACGCGCCTCTTCGACCGCCTTGCGCCCGACCGGCAGCCAGCGCGCGAAGGCATCCACCGTCTCGTCGCCGCTGGTCAGATCGAGTGCAGCCACGGACTCGCGGGCTAAGCGCAATTCCTCAAGCTCGCTCTGCGCCTGCATCTGCTGCTGTCGCCGCAACGCGTCGGCGACACCACGCTGCGCATCGTCGAGGCTGCTTCTGCGGATGCGCAGCAGCGTCGCCAGCGTGTTTCCGCTCATTGCAGCACCGCCGGCGGCATGCTGGCGTCCAGGGTTCGTGCCAGTCCGTCGAAGGCATCGGCAAGCTCGATCCTGTCGTCGCGGCCCTGTCGCAGCAGCGCCTCCAGCCGCGGTGCCAGCAACACGGCTTCATCCACGGCCGGGTCCGTGCCGCTGCGATAGGCGCCGAGCCGCACCATGTCCGCCATGTCGGCATGCAGGGCGAGGACCTGCCGTGCCTTGCGGGTCAGCAGATTCTCGCTGGCGCCGTTGCATCCAGGTACCGAACGTGACAGCGAGCGCAGGACGTCGACGGCGGGATAGCGACCTGCCTCGCCGATCTTGCGGTCCATGACGATATGGCCGTCCAGGATGCCGCGCACCGCGTCCGCGACCGGCTCGTTGTGATCATCTCCCTCGACCAGCACGGTGAACAAGGCGGTGATATGGCCGGCGCTGCCGTCGGGCAGCATCGGTCCGGGACCGGCCCGCTCCAGCAATCGCGGCAGTTCGGCGAAGACGCTCGGCGGATATCCGCGCGTCGCCGGGGGTTCGCCGCTGGCCAGCCCGATCTCGCGCAGCGCCAGGCAGAACCGGGTCACGCTGTCCATCAGCAGCAGGACGGACTTGCCCTGGTCGCGGAAATGCTCTGCCACCGTCATCGCCGAATACGCTGCCTCGCGCCGCATCAGCGGCGGCGTGTCGGAGGTGGCGACGATCACCACGGAGCGGGCAAGGCCGGCAGCCCCAAGATCGTCCTCGATGAATTCGCGCACCTCGCGACCGCGCTCACCGACCAGCGAGATCACCGCGACGTCGCACTGCGTGTGACGCGCCAGCATCGACAGCAGGGTCGATTTGCCGACGCCCGAGCCCGCGAACAGACCCAGCCGCTGGCCGATGCGGCAGGTGGTGAACAGGTTCATGACCGTCACCCCGAGATCGATACGAGGACCGAGACGCGCCCGCGACGTCGCCTCCGGCGGGCCGGCGCGAACCGGACGCGACACCGGTCCGACGGCGAGGCGGCCTTTGCCGTCCATCGGCCTGCCGAGCGGATCGATCACCCGGCCGAGCCAGGCATCGGTGGGAGCCAGCCGGCCCGGCAGGTTCGCCGACCCGACCGCGAACGTCGCATCGCCGCCGGGGCCGACGCCTTCGAGCGGGCCATAGGCCATCGCGTTGGCGACGTTATTGCGGAAGCCGACCACTTCGGCGGGGATCGTCTGGCGGTCGCGACCGTGCAGCATGATGCGATCGCCGACGGAGACATGTCGATCGAGCCCGGAAAGCTCGCACGCGAGACCGCTTACTCCGGAGACTTGTCCAGAAATGACGCATGCCGGGACGTCGGCGAGAGTGGCGCGCAGCTTTTCGAGACGGTCGTGCAGGGTTGCTGCGGCAGTCATCGGATCGTCCTCGTACCAAATGCAGGATCGTCTCCGGGCATTAAACAGGGCAAATGCTAACAAAGAGTGTGTATCAAAATCAAGACACACTCCTTACGAAAACTTATCGACAAAACACAATCAGAGGTGGTAACAATCTCTCAGCAAAACCTAAGGTGGTGACAATGCGTGTGCTTCTCGTTGAGGACGACGTCACGGCTGCTCGGGGAATATCCCTGATCCTCAAGAATGCCGGCTTCACGGTCGATCATACCGACATGGGGCGGGAGGCACTGGAGATGGTCCGTCGATATGATTACGACCTGATCCTGCTGGACTTGATGCTGCCCGACATCGAAGGCTACGAGGTCGTTCGTCGCATGCGCGCGGCACGCCTCGCCACGCCGGTGATCGTCCTTTCGGCCCTGTGCAGACCGCAGGCCAAGGTGAAGGCGTTCGCGGTCGGTGCGGACGATTTCATCACCACCCCGTTCGACCATGCCGAGCTGATCGCGCGCATGCAGGCCATCCTGCGTCGCAGCAAGGGCTATAGCGAGCCGACCTTGCGCATCGGCGGCCTGCAACTCAACCTGGACAGCCGCGAGGTCTCGGTCGATGGTCGCGCGGTCCACCTCACCGGCAAGGAATACGCGATCCTCGAGTTGCTGGTGCTTCGCAAGGGCATGGTGCTCACCAAGGACGCCTTCCTCAACCACCTTTACGGCGGCATGGACGAACCGGAGATGAAGATCATCGACGTCTTCGTCTGCAAGCTGCGCAAGAAGCTGCAGATCGCCGGCGCCGGCCACCTGATCGCCACCGTCTGGGGTCGCGGATACATGCTCCGCGATGAGGAGCGAGCAACCGCGGCCCCGCACATGGTCAGCTTACCGGCGCCGATCGCGCTCGACGTCCCGATGGCCCTGTCGGCCGCGTGAGCCGCCAGGGTCAGACCGTGAACTGCTCGACGATGATCCGTTCGGACAGGCTCTGGTCGGGATCGAACAGCACGGTCGTCCTGAGGCTGCGATCCTCGCTGACGGCGACGGACACCACGTCCCGGACCTCGGTGAAGTCCGCAACCGCGGCGACCGGCCGCTTGTCGCCTTCGAGGATATGGAACTCGACGTCGGCCGAGCTTGGCAACAGGGCGCCGCGCCAGCGTCGTGGCCGGAACGCGCTGATCGGGGTCAACGGAAGCAGGTTTGCTGAAAGCGGCACGATCGGCCCGTGCGCGGAAAGGTTATAGGCCGTCGATCCGGCCGGTGTGGAGACCAGGATCCCGTCACAGACCAGTTCGGGCAACCGGACCCGACCATCCACCATGATCCGGACCTTGGCAGCCTGGCGTGTCTGGCGGAACAGGAACACATCGTTCAAGGCCAGCGCCTCTTCGACCAGGCCCGATTGCGTCACCGCGTGCATCCGCAGAGGATGCAGGATCGCCCCCTGCGAGCGCACCAGCCGTTCCGGCAGGTCCTCCTCGATCAGCGGGTTCATCAGGAATCCGACTGATCCGCAGTTGATCCCGTATACGGGCGTGCCCGCGAGCAGGACGGTATGCAACGTCTCCAGCATAAAGCCGTCGCCGCCGAGACAGACGACGACTTCCGCATCGCTGATCGGCAAGTTGCCGTAACGCTGAACGAAGCGGCTCAGCCCTTCCTGTGCAAACGGGTTCGGCGCGGCAACGAACCCGATCCGGCGGAGGACCGTGCCGGTCGGCCACACCGTGTTGAGCGCGGCATCGGCTGCGGATTGCTGAAGCAGCTCATTGGTCGCGGTTGCAGCCTCCGGTTCCTTGCCGTCCGTCGGTATCTCTTCCGGCGCACAAGCTTCCATCAGGCGAGTCGCCGATGTTCCAGTATCGGGATGCCGGCTCGTACCGCCTGCGTGCGCGCCGTATCGATCACGCAGGTTGCCCACCCGGGACCGTTCGAGGCCTGTGCGACGATCGTGCCCCAGGGATCGACCAGCATCGAATGGCCGTAGGTCGATCTCGTCTCGCCGCGTCCGTCCCGATGCTGTCCGCACGTTGCTGACGCCGCCATCCAGCATTGCGTCTCGATGGCGCGCGCGCGAAGCAGGGTCTCCCAGTGTGCGGCTCCCGTTTCGGCGGTGAACGCCGCCGGAAGGATGATCAGTTCCGCGCCGCGTCGACGCAGCTGCAGGAACAACTCGGCGAAGCGCAAATCGTAACAGATTGCCAGGCCGGCGGTGAGCTGACCGAGCTGCGCCGTCACGATCGCGTTGCCCGGAATGTAGGTGTCGCTCTCGCGATAGGCTTCCCCGGCCGGAGTGACCACATCGAACAGGTGGATCTTGCGATAGCGTGCGAGCTCGCTCCCGTCCGGTCCGAAAACGAGGGTCGTGTTCGAGATCCGTTCGTCGGTCCGTTCGCCGATCGAGCCACCATGCACGAAGATCCGGGCCTCTCGCGCGAGATCCTGCAGCATTGCATAGGCTTCGCCCGGTATGCGCCCGCCGTCCGGTTCCGGCAGGATCTCCGCGGCATGGAACTTCTCGGCGCGGCTGCCGCCAAGACACGACCACATTTCCGGCAGCACGACCAGATCGGGCCGGTCCGCCATGACTGCTGCGTCGACCAGGCTGCGCGCCTGAGCGATGTTTTCCTGCTTGTCGCCTCCCGGCGACATCTGGACCACTGTTACTCGCAAGCAGACACTCCGCTCATGGATACGGAACACGCGGCCGGATCCTGCCGCAGCACCTGTCCTGCCTATCGGGCGTCTCCGTCGAGCTCCTGCGGGATCAAATCCAGAAGATCGTCCGGGACAGGCTCATCCAGCGAGCTGTCATACAGGCGCTGCAGATCCATTTGCAACCACGTCTCGAAAAGGAGAGCGCCACACCTGGAACTACGACGTTGTGCTTGCACGGTCATCACGGATGGACATCGCCGCAGATGTCAAGAAGGTTGCACCCGGCGCCAGCGGCTGCAATCGAAAGCAAGCATCCGTGCGTGGCGACTTACCGCCGCAACCCCGTGGCGAGCCGTTCGACGTCCATCGCTGCCGGCATGTTCGGATGACGCGTGACGAGCAACGCTTGCCGCCGGATGGCATCGCCGACGCTCGGATCCTTGCGGATGATGCCGGCGAGGGGTGGCGTCCGGCCGAGGAAGTTGGTGCAGGCCTTGGCTAGGGTGGCATAGGCCTTTTCGCCGCCGCTGAAGCTCGCCGCCTGGTTGACGATGATCCGGGCATCGATCGGCTGTCCCGCATCCGGGCGCAACATCGGCCGATCGCGCGCATGCAGTTTCAGCACGGCGTAGGCGTCCGTCAGCGCCGTCGGTTCGTCGGTGGTGACCACCAGCAGCGTGTCCGCCCAGGCTGCGAGCCGTCGCGTGACGCGGTCGATGCCGGCGCCGAGATCAAGCAATACCGTATCGTAGGTGACGAGGGAGCGCATCTCGCTCAACAGGCGATCGAGGCTCGCCACCTCGAGCCCGGCGAGCACGGCGGCGCCGGACCGTCCCGGCAGGATGTCAAATTGCGGTTCGCTCCCGTCCGGTCCGCCGTAGCGGGTGACGGCATCCTGCAGCGTCACCCGCCCGGACGCCACGTCGGAGAGGTCGCAGGCCGGCGTAAGGCCGAGCTGGATGTCGATGTTGGCGAGGCCGAAATCGCCGTCGAACAGCAGCACCCGGGCCTCCCTTGCTGCCAGGACGTGCGCGAGCGTGATCGACAGCCAGGTCTTGCCGACGCCGCCCTTGCCGGAAGCGATCGCGATCACGCGTCCGGCTTCGTGCGATGCGGCCGCGCCGCTCCGCAGGGCGATGAGATTGTTCATGCGCGGACGGGCCTCACGAGCTGGATGCAGCACGCCGCTGCGCTGCGATGTGGAGCGGCAGGGCCGAGCGGGTGATCCGGTCGGGCGCAGGCCGTGCTGGCGGCGGGGGGCGCGTAACGGGAGAGCGCGCCACCCCC
>CAXUCM010000011.1:20532-22706 GCA_964249315.1 uncultured Acetobacteraceae bacterium
GGGAGGGGCGTGGGGGGTTGGGGGGGGGGGCGCGGGCGGGGGGGGGGGGGGGGGCGCGTGCCGGCTTGCCGGCGCCGCGCCGCCGCGTTGCAGTCGGTCGGCCAGGAAGCGGGGGGTCATCGCGACCAGACCGTCTGCCGCATTGCTGCCGATGCCGGCCTCGGCGAGTGCCAGACCGGATGCCGCCGCCGCGCAGAGGACCCCGCCCAGGCGCCGCGACGGGTCGGTGCGGGTCGCGACCAGCATGCGGGCCCCGAGGTCGGCATGCGCGCAGGCGACGTCCTGCGCCTCGTTCGGGTCGAGCCCGCAGGGCAGCACCAGCGCCATCGCCGCACCCGAGGCCGCCCGGATCGCCTGCAGCGTCTCGGACTGCGCGGCGTCCGCAAGATCCAGGCCCGGGGCATCGATCAATACCGGCTGGCCCGCTTCACGTCGTGCCAGCGCGCGGGCCAGCATGTCGGGCGTGCCCGCCGCGACCAGGGTGAGGCCGAGCAGACGGGTGAACGCGGCCAGCTGCTCGACGGCCCCGGCACGTTGGCCGTCGGCGGTGATGACCATGGGTCGCTGTCCCGCCATGACCAGTCGTGTCGCGAGGCGCGCGACGGTGAGCGTCTTGCCGCCGCCCGCAGGACCGGCGAGGAGCAGCGGATCATCGCCCGGGCTGGTCGGCAGCTCGACGAAGCGGAACAGGCGCGCGCAGTGCACCTCGATCGGGCCGGCCGACAGCACGGCGATCAGCGATGGGCTGAGACCGTGCCAGGCCAGGGTCGCTGCGATCGTGCCGGTGGCGGCAGGCGGGGCGTCCGCGGTGAACGGTTCGAGATCGTCGATGCCGGTCGCCGCCGTGGACGCGCGCAACGGCGAGGGGTCGCTGGTCTCGACGGCGGCGGTCACTTCGACGAGGCCGCCACGATCACGATCCGACAGGATCAGCGCGTCGGCGCCGAGCTCGGAGCGGATCTGCGCCATTGCCTCGGCGAGCGTCGGAGCGCGGAAGATCCTAATCCGCATCGGATCGCCCGCCAGCCTGGGTGCGGATCAGGTGCCCGGGATACATCAGATCGCCTCCAACGTCCGGATGCGGACCCGCGCGGAAATCTCCGCTTGCGACAGCACCGAGGTGCTCGGTCGCAGCCGCTCGACGATCGATCGCATCGGCGCGCGCAGGGCCGCGTTGACCAGGACGACGGGCGCCTCGCCGGCCACCGCCGCTGCGTCCAGGGCGCCGCGCAGCCTCGGGATGAAGTCGTTGAGTCGTGTCGGCGCCATCGCCAGCTGCCGGTCTTCCGGCGGACCGACCAGGCTTTCCAGGAACGCGGCCTCCCAGTTGGGTGTCAGCGTGACCAGCGGTATGTAGCCGTTCGGTCCGACATGCGCGTCGCTGATCTGCCGGGCCAGGCGCATCCGCACGTGGGCGACGATCAGGGACACCGCGCGCAGGCCGCCGCCGCAGGCTTCCTGCACGCCCTCCAGAATGGTCGCCAGGTCGCGGATCGAGATGCGTTCGGCGAGCAGCGACTGCAGCACCCGCTGGATCGCCCCCGTCGAGATCTGCGACGGGATCAGGTCGGCGACCAGCTTCTGCTGCTCGCGCGGCATGTCGTCCAGCAGCTTCTGCGTCTCTGCATAGGAGAGCAGCTCGGCCATCGTCTCGCGCACCACTTCGGTCAGGTGCGTGCTCAGCACGCTGGCCGGGTCGACCACGGTGCAGCCACGGAACAGTGCGTCCTCGCGGTGCGCCGTATCGATCCAGAGCGCCGGCAGTCCGAACGCCGGCTCGGTAGTCCGCTCCCCCGGCATGTCCGGGACACCGCCCCTGGGATCCATGACGAGCAGGCGGGTCGGGCGGATCTCGCCGCGGCCTGCGGCGATCTCCTTGATGCGGATGACGTAGGCGTCGGCGCCGAGCTGCATGTTGTCCTGGATCCGGACCGGAGGCAGCACGAAGCCGACCTCCTGGGCGATGGTCCGGCGCAAGGTCTTGATCTGCTCGGTCAGGCGCGGGGTGTCGCCGCCGGCCAGAGGCAGCAGCCCGTAGCCGAGCTCGAGGCGGATCATGTCGATGCGCATCGCTTCGGTGATCGGCGGTTCGGCAGGCGTTGATGAGACGACGGAGGCGGCCTCGGGATCGGCAGGCTTGTTGGGGGTCTTGAAGCGAAGCCACGCTCCACCAC
>CAXUCM010000012.1:0-22287 GCA_964249315.1 uncultured Acetobacteraceae bacterium
CGCGGCAGCCGGCATCGTCGAGCTGAAGCCCCGCGCCACCGGTGCACGCAGCGAACTCGGCCTCGATGCCGCGGCGTCGCTGATCCGCAGCCTGCGCTGATGTTCGGCGCCTTCGAGCGCGCCGTGGCCGGGCGCTACCTGCGCGCGCGCCGCGGCGAACGCTTCGTCTCGGTGATCGCGATCTTCTCGCTGATCGGCATCGCTCTCGGCGTGGCGACGCTGATCATCGTGATGTCGGTGATGAACGGCTTCAAGGCCGACCTGCTGGGTCGCATCATCGGCCTGAACGGCGATCTCAGCATCTACGGCGAGGGCCAGCCGATCCCCTCCTACCCGGCGATGGCGCAGCGTGTGGCGTCCCTGCCCGGAGTCGCCTCGGTCGCGCCGATCGTCGAGGGTCAGGTCCTGCTCAGCGCCGGCAGCTACAGCGCCGGCGGCGTGATCCGCGGCATGTCGCGCGAGAACCTCGGCGCCCTGCACGAGATCAGCGACAATCTCCGCGCCGGCAGCCTCGACGCCTTCCAGGGCGACGATGCGATCGTCATCGGCGCCTCGCTGGCGCTTCGTGCGAACCTCTCCCTCGGCTCACGCCTGACGCTGGTCTCCCCGAACGGGGCGGCCACCGCGTTCGGCACGATCCCGCGCGTGCGCGCCTACCGGGTGGTGGCGATCTTCGATGCCGGCGAGCGGGACTATAACGGCACCTACGCCTTCCTGCCGATCCAGGCGGCGCAGGTGTATTTCCAGATGCCGGACGCGGTGTCGCTGATCCAGGTGATGACGCACGACGCGGGCGACGTGCGGGCAGTCAGCCGGCGCATCCGCAGCGCCCTGCAGGACGAGCCGGTGCAGGTGCTGGACTGGACGCAGAGCAACAACGCCTTCTTCGCCGCGGTGCAGGTCGAGCAGAACGTAATGTTCCTGATCCTGACGCTGATCATCCTGGTGGCGGCGTTCAACGTGGTCTCCTCGCTGATCATGATGGTGAAGGACAAGACCCGCGACATCGCCGTGCTGCGCACGCTCGGCGCCGGACGCGGTGCGATCATGCGCATCTTCCTGATGTGCGGTGCCTCGGTGGGCGTCACCGGGACCGCCATCGGCACCCTGCTCGGCATCGTCTTCTGCCTGAACATCGAGAGCCTGCGGCAATGGCTGCAGCGGCTCACCGGCACCAACCTGTTCAACCCCGAGGTGTACTATCTGGAGCACCTGCCGGCGAAGCTGGAATGGCCGGAGGTGATCCAGGTCATCGCCATGGCCCTGGTGCTGTCGCTGCTGGCGACGCTGTACCCGTCCTGGCGGGCGGCACGCACCGATCCGGTCGAGGCATTGCGGCATGAGTGAGGCGCCGCTCGCCCTGCGCGCGGTGACGCACGGCTACCAGAGCGGCGAGGGCCGGCTGGAGGTGCTGCGCGGCGCCGAGCTTTCGCTACGGGCCGGCGAGATCGTTGCCCTGATGGCGCCCTCGGGCACCGGCAAGTCGACGCTGCTGCACCTGGCCGGGCTGCTGGAGCGGCCGCAAGGCGGGACGGTGCTGGTCGACGGCCGCGATGCCGGGCGTCTGGCGGATGCCGAGCGCACCGCGATCCGGCGCGGCGCGATCGGGTTCGTCTACCAATTCCATCATCTGCTGGCCGAGTTCACGGCGCGCGAGAACGTGGCATTGCCGCAGATGATCGGCGGCACCGCGCGACGCACCGCGCAGGCGCGCGCCGAGCTGCTGCTCGGCCGGTTCGGCCTGTCGCACCGCCTCGATCACCTGCCCGGAAAGCTCTCCGGCGGCGAGCAGCAGCGCGTGGCGATCGCGCGCGCCCTGGCCAACCGTCCGCGCGTGCTGCTCGCCGACGAGCCGACCGGCAATCTCGACGGCGGCACCTCGGACCAGGTATTCGCCGAACTGCTCCAGGTGGCGCGCGGCGAAGGGCTGGCGGCGCTGATCGCCACGCACAACCTGGAGCTCGCGCGACGCATGGACCGCATCGTCACGCTGCAGGACGGGCGTGTGGTCGGCCTGGAAGTAGGCTAGGGCTCCGCCCTGGCCTAGGCGCATCGTTCCGACGGCTCACACCATGTGCCCACGCGGACGCCGCTCGGCGACGCCGCACAGGGTCAGGAACTCCTCGCGCGACAGGCCGGCCCATTGCAGCACGTAGGCCTCGGCCATCGCCTCGCGGAAGTCGGCAACGAGGGCGCGGCGCCGTGCCGCGTCGGCGATCAGCGAGGCGAGCAGTTCCGTTCCGGCCCAGTGCGAAAGCAGCAGTTCCGGGCCGTCCTCGGTCAGGATCACCTGGGCCAGGCCCGGATTATGGGCGTAGATCCATTCCGCCGAGACGTCGTAGCTGGCACCGTCAGTGGCGACCTCGAACAGGTCGCGCAGCACCGCCCAGGGGAAGTCCGGCCCGATCAGCGGCGAGCGATAGAACCGCAGCGGCCGCCCGCGCAGGCTGACTCGATGCAGCAGGTGCGCCTCACCGACCACCGCGCGGCCGCTGTCGAGGAAGCTGTCGCGCGGCTCTCGACGCTGCCGCAGGCGGAGTCGACGCAGCACGATCGCGGCGATCAGCGTCGCCATGACCAGGTAGGCGAGCATCGCGTAGACCACGAACATAATGCGCGGCCTTCAGCATACCATGCACTGCCGCGTCGACGGTTGCTGCGCACCTTGCCCGAACGCTGCCAGGCCGATATAGACGAAACTGTATAAAAAATTGTATTCGGACATGAAAACCATCACACGAAAGCTGCCGTGCGCAGGCGAACCTCTCGACCGATGAGCGCCTCGAGGACGGAACTTCTCAAGGATGGCTCCGATCTTGCCCTCCGCCGGTTGGTTCACGACGTCGTGGCGTTTGCCGCCCGGCTCCAGGACAACCGTGCTCGTCTTGCCGCCTATGTGGGGTTGAGCGGCCAGCAATACACGATCCTGGTGGCCATCGCGCAGCATCAGGAGCAGGACGGTTTCGGCATCATCCAGGTCGCCGACTATCTCGGTCTCAGCGGCGCCTTCGTCACCATCGAGGTCAACAAGCTGGTCGCGGCGAAGCTGGTCCGCAAGCGTCCCAACACCATCGACCGCCGTCGCGTGCTGCTGACGATCACGCCGAGAGCGGCCGAGCTGCTGGACAAGGTCAACCGGGTGCAGCGTCCGAGCAACGAGGCCATCTTCGGCGCCCTGGCGCGCGACGATCTCGATACCCTGCGCCGCGTGCTGCCGCTCCTGGTCGAGGCAAGCGGCAAGTCGGTCAAGCTGATCGACTTCCTGACCAGCAGCGTCTCCCTGCAGAGCGCCGCCCGCTAGCGCCGGCGCGCTAGCTCTCGAGCTCGCTGTCCCAGTACAGGTAGTCGCGCCAGCTCTCGTGCAGGTAGTTCGGCGGAAAGGCGCGGCCGTTCTCCTGCAGCTCCCAGGTGGTCGGCTGCGATGGCGGCTTGCGCGGATGCATGCGGCACTCGCGCGGCAGGCGGGATCCCTTGAGCAGGTTGCAGCTGCCGCAGGCGGTGACGACGTTCTCCCAGGTGGTGCGGCCGCCGCGGCTGCGCGGGATGACGTGGTCGAAGGTCAGGTCGTGCGTCGGCAGCCGGTCCATGCAGTACTGGCAGGAGAAGTTGTCGCGCAGGAACACGTTGAAGCGGGTGAAGGCCGGCCGGCGCGCCGCCGGGATGTAGTCCTTCAGGGCGATCACGCTGGGCAGCCGGAACGTCATGCTCGGCGAGCGCACCACGGCGTCGTATTCGTTGAGGACGGAGACGCGATCGAGGAACACCGCCTTGATCGCGTCCTGCCACGACCAGACCGATAACGGGAAGTAGGATAAGGGGCGGAAGTCCGCGTTCAGGACCAGTGCCGGGAAATGCTGACCGCCGTCAGGCAAGAACGCATCCTTATCAGGGACGATCACAACATGCCTGGACGATCGAACGAAACGCCAGTGATCCTGCGTCGTCTGGAACCTGGGTGTATATCGCAGAGGCTCCGCAGCACTGCAAGCCGGTTGATTTTGCTTGTCATGATCTTGTCCGACACGACGGTTTCGTTGCGCCTGACGACGCGGTTCGCCCCGAGCCCGACCGGGCTGCTGCATCTCGGACACGCCTTTTCCGCGATCACCGCATGGCGCCGGGCGAGACGCACGCAGGGACGCTTCCTGCTTCGACTCGAGGATATCGACATCGCGCGGTGCCGTCCCGAGTTCGCCGACGCGATCCGGCAGGACCTGCTCTGGCTCGGGCTCGACTGGGACGGTCCGGCGCGCGTGCAGTCCCTGCACATGGACGCGTATCGTGCCGTGCTCGCAGCATTGCGCGCGGACGGGCTGCTCTATCCCTGCTTCTGCAGCCGCGCGGACATCCTCCGCGAGGTGAAGCAGTCGGGCAGCGCGCCGCACGTGGCGCCGGATGGGGCGTGGCGCTACCCGGGCACCTGCCGCGGGCTCGATGCCGGCCTGCGCCGGGCGCGGCTGGATGCGGGCCTGCCGCATGCCTGGCGTCTGGACATGCAGGCGGCCCTCGCACGACTGGGCGGCACGGCGTTGCGATACGAAGATGTGGACGCGCCGGCGGCGGACCGGTGGCGGACCTGCCGGCCGGAGCGGTTCGGCGACGTGGTGCTCGCGCGCCGCGACCTGCCGGCCAGTTATCATCTCTGCGTCAGCCACGACGACTGGTGCCAGCAGGTCGACCTGGTGGTGCGCGGCGAGGACCTGCGTCCGGCGACCGACCTGCATCGCCTGCTGCAGGCGCTGCTGGGCTGGACGGCGCCGGCCTATTCGCACCATGATCTGCTTCGCGGCAGCGACGGACGCCGGCTGGCCAAGCGCGATCACGCCGCCACGATCCGCGGCTTTCGCGAACGCGGTGCGAGCGCCTTGGAGATCTGGGCGGCGGTCGGTCTCGGTGCCTAGAGCGCCCTCCGTTCGTCTTCGCTCACGGAACCCGCTCTAGCTTGTTGTTTCGGCGAGCATCTTCATCCAATCAGATGATCCCATCTGATCGGATGATGCTCTGGGGAGCGTGAGCCTTGCCTGTTGCCGCCGAGACGCACCCGCTGCTCTACCAGATCAACACCCGCGTGCTGCTGGGCAGCGTCAGCGCCTCGCTCGGACGGCAGGCGGGCTTCGACGACATCCCGGACGAGGGGCTGCGCGCGCTCGCCGAGCTCGGTTTCGACTGGGTCTGGTTCCTGGGCGTCTGGCAGACGGGCGAGGCGGGGCGGCAGGTCTCGCGGACGCACCCGTCCTGGCAGGCGGGCTTCCGCGAGGCGCTGCCGGACCTGCGGCGGGAGGATATCTGCGGCTCGCCGTTCGCGATCGCCGCCTGGCAGGCCGACACGCGCTTCGGCGGCGATGCAGCACTCGAGCGCCTGCGCCGTCGCGTCCATGCGGCCGGGCTGCGGCTGATGCTGGATTTCGTGCCGAACCACCTCGCACCGGATCATCCTTGGGTGCATGACCGCCCCGGCTTGTTCGTGCGCGGCACGCCGACGGCACGGGACGCGGAGCCCGAGGACTGGTTCGAGACCGGGACGGGTTCCGGGCCGATGATCCTGGCGCACGGCCGCGATCCGTACTTTCCGGGCTGGCCGGACACCGCGCAGCTCGACTACAGCAACCCCGAGACCCAGGCGGCGATGCGCGCGGTGCTCTGCCAGATCGCGGCCCGCTGCGACGGCGTGCGCTGCGACATGGCGATGCTGCTGCTGCCGGAGGTGTTCGAACGAAGCTGGCGCGATCATCTGGACGGACGCGCGGTGGCGTCGTTCTGGCCGGACGCGATCCGGGCGGCTCGCGCCGAGCATCCGCGGTGCCGGCTGATGGCGGAGGTCTACTGGAACCTCGAGGCGGCCCTGCTCGCGCAGGGTTTCGACTGGGCCTACGACAAGGGGCTGTACGACGCCTTGCGTGACGGCGATACGGCGACGGTGACGGCGATGCTCGCAGCCCCTCCGGAGACGCAATCCCGCATGGCCCGCTTCCTGGAGAACCATGACGAGCCGCGCGCGGCGGCGAGCTTCGAGCTGCCGCGACACAAGGCGGCCGCCGTGCTGACCTTCTGCGCGCCGGGTCTGCGGCTGCTGCATCAGGGCCAGCTCGATGGGGCGCGGGTGCACATCCCGATCCATCTCGATCGCGGACCGGTCGAGGCGCTCGATCCGGCGATCCACGAGTTCTACCTCGATCTGCTCGCGGTGCTGCGCGAGCCGGTGCTGCGGGATGGCGTCTTCCTGCCGCTCGAGGTCGACGCCGCCTGGGAGGGCAATCCGAGCCACGCGGCGTTCGCAGCGTCGCTCTGGTCGGACGCTGACGGCCCCGGACTGTTCAGCGTGGTGAACTATCGCGCCGATCGGGGACAATGCCGCATCCGCATCCGCCATCCCAGCCTCGCCGACCGCGCGGTGGTGCTGTCCGATCGGCTCGGTCCGGAACATTACGCCCGCGACGGCAACATGCTGGCGACCGAAGGCATGTATCTCGACCTGCCGGGCTGGGGCTACAACCTGTTCGCGATCGGCTGAGTCTTACGAATGGATTCTCAAGGCTTCGCCTTGAGCGGGTCCAGGGCAGGGCCCTGGCCTTGTAACGTCACGTGCGGCGCCGGCTGGTATTTCGGCGATCAGGTGATTCCACCTGATCGCATGATGCTCTAGCCTCGCCTTCCACCGAAAAGAGACGGCCGAGACCCATGTCCCTGATCGCCGCGCGCCTGAACCGGATCAGCCCGAGCCAGACCATCGCCATCTCGACCAAGGCGCGGGCGCTCAAGGCGGCCGGCCGCGACGTGATCAGCCTGTCCGCCGGCGAGCCCGATTTCGATACGCCGGAGCACATCAAGCAGGCGGCGATGCGCGCGATCGAAGCCGGCCAGACCAAATATACCGACGTGTCCGGCACGCCCGTCCTGAAGCAGGCGATCGCCGAGCGCTTCCGCCTGGATTCCGGCCTGGACTACCGGCCCGAGGAGATCATCGTCTCCACCGGCGGCAAGCAGGTGATCTACAACGCGATGGTGGCGACCCTGGAGCCCGGCGACGAGGTGATCATCCCGTCGCCGTGCGGGGGGGCCTATCCCGACATCGTCGCCCTGGCCGACGGCACGCCGGTGATCGTCCCGTGCGGTCCGAACACCGGGTTCAAGCTGAGCGCCGAGGCGCTGGAGGCGGCGATCACGCCGCGCACCAAGTGGTTCCTGCTCAACAGCCCGAACAATCCGACCGGTGCGGCCTACAATGCGGCGGAGCTGCGCGCGCTCTGCGACGTGCTGCTGCGGCATCCGGAGGTCTGGATCTTCACCGACGACATCTACCACAAGCTGGTCTATGACGGCTTCGAGGCCGCCACCATCGTCCAGGTCGAGCCGCGCCTGCGCGCGCGCACGATCACCATGAACGGCTGCTCCAAGGCCTACGCGATGACCGGCTGGCGGATCGGCTATGCCGGCGCGCCGGCGGCCCTGACCCGCGCGATGGACAAGCTGCAGAGCCAGTCGACCTCGAACGCGAGCTCGATTAGCCAGGCCGCGGCTCTCGCGGCCCTGACCGGACCGCAGGACTTCATCGGCGAGATGACCGCCGCCTACCAGGCCCGACGCGACCTGGTCGTGGCGATGCTCAACCAGGCGAGCGGGATCACCTGCCACAAGCCGGAAGGCGCGTTCTACGTCTATCCGTCGATGCAGGGCTGCATCGGCAAGACCACGCCGACCGGCGCTGCGATCGCGGACGATGAAAGCTTCGTGGTGGCGCTGCTCGACGCGACCGGTGTCGCCGCCGTGCACGGCGCTGCGTTCATGTTCCCCGGCCATTTCCGGGTCAGCTACGCCACCGACATCGAGAGCCTGCGCGAGGCCTGCCGGCGCATCCAGCAGTTCTGCGCCGCCCTGGTTTGACCACGCCGCCGCTCGCCTCACGGCTGTCCTCGGTGCAGATGCCGGCGACGATCGGCATGGCGGCACGTGCGCGCGCGCTGCGGGCGGCGGGTCACGAGGTGATCTCGCTGGCACTCGGCGAGCCGGATTTCGCCACGCCGGACGCGGCGATCGAGGCGGCGCACCGGGCCGCGCTAGCCGGCGAGACGAAATATCCGCCGGTCGACGGCACCGTCGCGCTGAAGCGGGCGGTGCGCGAGAAGTTCGCGCGCGAGAACGGGCTCGCGTTCGCCGCCGATGAGGTCATCGTCGCCAATGGCGGCAAGCAGATCCTGTTCGACGCGCTGATGGCGACGCTGGAAGCCGGCGACGAGGTGGTCATTCCGGCGCCGTACTGGGCCAGCTACCCGCTGATCACGGAGCTGCTCGGCGGCCGGCCGGTGCATCCGCAATGCCCGGAGCCGCTCGGCTTCGCGCTCACGCCCGAGGCGCTGGATGCCGCGATCACGCCGCGCACGCGCTGGGTGATCCTGAACTTCCCGAACAATCCGACCGGTGCCACCTGCGGCAGCGAAGCGATGGCGGCGCTCGCGGCGGTGTTGCAGCGCCATCCGCAGGTCTGGGTGCTGTGCGACGAGATCTACGAGCACCTCGTGCATGACGGGCCGCCGCACGTCTCGCTCGCTTGCCTGGCGCCGGGGCTGCGCGACCGCGTGCTGACCCTGAGCGGCGTGTCGAAGACGTACGCGATGACCGGCTGGCGGATCGGCTATGCGGGCGGCCCGGCGCGACTGATCCAGGCGATGGCGACCGTGCAGAGCCACGCCACGTCAGGCGCCAGCAGCATCAGCCAGGCAGCTTCCGTCGCTGCCCTGAACGGCGATGCCGGGCTGGTCGCGACGATGCGCGAGACCTATCGCCGCCGGCGCGACTTCGTGGTGGGCGCTTTGCGGGCGATGCCGGGTGTGAGCTGCGCGATGCCGCACGGGGCGTTCTACGCCTATCCGGGCATTGCCGAATGTCTCGGCCGCACCAGCGCGGGCGGGGCTCGGATCGAGACGGACTCCGATTTCGCGCACGCGCTGCTCGAGGAGCAGCACGTCGCCGTGGTGCAGGGGGCGGCGTTCGGGATGAGCCCCTATCTGCGCCTGAGCGTCGCCTCCGACGATGCAGCACTGCGCGAGGCTTGCGCACGCATGCACCGCTTCTGCGAGGGGCTGCGCTGAGGAAGCGAAGGCCAGGGCGCTGCCCTGGACCCGCTCAAGGCGCAGCCTTGAGAATCCGCTTTAGTAGTTCACGATCAGGTTGGTGATGTTGACCGAGCCGAGGCCGGTGGCGAGGTCGTAGCCCGTGGTCGCCGGGAAGGCCGGGTCCTTGACCGCGGACGATTTCGACAACACGCCGATCCCGAGCGTCGAGCTCGCGTTCGTCGCGCAGTTCGGCGTTCCCGCCTGGCAGGCGACGGTGTTGTCGCCGACGGTCTCGTCATAGAACACGCAGGCGGCCGAGACAGCCTTGCCAGCCGTCGCGAGGCAGGAAGTCTTCAACACGCTGTTGGCGAACTGGAGCGCTGCGATCTTGTATAGCCGCGGCGCCATGTTGCCGACGCGCCCGCCATCCGCCTGCGCCACCAACGCCGCGATGCCGGCAAAGTCGGGTGCCGCGAAGGACGTGCCGCCGAACGCGGAGCCTAGGAAGTCGGTCGGGTTCGAGAAGTTGCAGGGAACGCCGCCCTCCGCGGTGTTCGACATGCACTCCAGGTAGAAATGGTTCCAGAACCCGTTCGCCGCGAACAGCGAGATGTCCGGGATGTCACGGACGCCGTCGTTCGGCACGCCGGGCAGGTTCGTGCTTTGGAATGACGGCTTCGCGAAGATCAGGCTCTCGCCGCCACTGCCGCCGACGACGTTCTGATAGATGTAGTTCGCCGCCGTCGGGGCTTCCTTGTTGCAGTTGACGATCGGCCCGCTGGCGCCGGCCGCCTTGTAGTTGACCGCATTCGAGCAGGAATTATCCCAAGGGATCTCCGGCACGTAGGATTTCGCCGACCCGCCGCTCGTCGAGTTCGTGCTCGACCAGTAGACGCCGTTCTGGCCCTTGGCCGTATCGTAGAAATCCGTGCCGCCGACCGCGGTGTCGTTCGGCGGTGTTGCGAGGCCGTTGACGCTCAGCCCGTTGGTCGCGAGGTTCGCGCCGGTGTCGTTGATGTCGGATGCGCCGTCCCCGCTCGAGACGAAGACGGAGATGCCCTGCGCGGCCGCCTCCTCGACGAGGTTCGCCCACGCCTTGAGGAAGGTCAGCCCGTTGCCCTGCTCGGATCCGCCATACGAGACCGAGATGGCGTCCGCCGTGGTGCCGCCCTCGACGAGGTTCATCAGCGAGGTCATCACGCCGAAGCCGAACGTGCCGCCCTCGCAGGCCGCCTCGATGATCGTGGCCGAAGGGGCGACCGCCGACGTCCATTCGGCGTCGAGCGCCGCCTCGCCTTCGTCGGCTGTGAATTTCGGGTCGGTGCAGCCGCCCGGATGCGTGATCGAGAGCGTGCCCTTGTAGCCGGTCAGGCCGAAGGTCGAGCGAAACGTATTCCAGTCGGCCGGGTTGATGTCGGTCTGCTCGGCCACCGCGATGGTCTGGTTCTGCCCGGTCAGGCTGGCGCCGAGAAACCCGTTCCGGGTCTGCGTCAGGTCATAGATCGTCGCGAAGTCGGACGGCGTTACGGCGTAGAAGGTCGTACCGTCGGCGACCATCGTGTAGCTGGTGCCGACCTTCTGCACGGTCCCGTGTGCCGCCATCGACTTCTGGACGGCGGACGGCGAGGTGCGCATCGGGTGCGGGAAGAAATTGCTGATCACGACGCCGTCGACGACCGGCGACAGGGCCGACGGGATGGCAGGCGTTCCGGCCGGCCCGATATAGCTGCCGCCGGCCTTGGCGAAGCCGTGCAGCTCGGTGTGGAAGGCGGACGCGATCTGCGCGGCGTTCCCCGAAAAGTCGATCGACATGCCCGTGGCCGAGATCGCGTTGACGTGGAAGCCCTGTGCTGCGAGCCATTGCGAGACCGCGGTGATGTCGGCTGCTGCGGGACCGTAATCGTCGCGGAGCTCGGGCACGGTGAGCCACCGGCGATACGAGGACGACTGCGGATCTGTCTGCGCCGCGACGAGCGCGTCGAGGGCCGCCTGGCGCAGGGGCGAACGCTTCAGTGTCAGCGTCGCGTGCGTGAAGGAGGCAGCCGAGGCGAGAGCTCCCTGGTCGCTCGCGCCGGCGAGAGAAGCGGGGACGGAGGAGGCGAGCGGCGTCACGACGCTGTTCGAGGCAGTGCCCGTCACCAGCGCCGCCGCCGGGGACGCTTCGGCGCGTCCGATCGACTCGAGACCGGCTCCGGCAAGCAGACAGACGGTTCCAAGCAGGGATGTTCTCAGTCGCAAGGCGGGCCTCCTCAAACAGACTCCCGGGATCGGAAGCCTGACCGATAAATGCTCGAGACTCTGTCGATCGTCGCCGAGCGTTGCCGAACTCGGTGGTAGGAGATCGCCAAAGCCGCGGCAATAGCTCGATTGCAGCGACCGTGGCTTTCGAAATGGATCACTATGCTAGGTTGATATGATAACGAATATTTATCGGAGAAATGGGCAGCCACTCTCCGGAGCCTGCTCAGAACTGGAAATAGATGAACGGCTGATGATCGCGGATGTTCAGCAGCCCCAGGAACAGGACGACCCCGACCGCGAGCGCCCAGCCCGGCGAGAAGGCGAGCGGGAAGCGGATCGGCTTCGGAGGGCGTCCGAGTGTCAGGGCCGGGTCGTAGCCGCGCATGATCTGCTGCGTGTTCGGCATGAACCAGGCGATGACGAAGCACAGCGCCAGATAGAGCAGCTGCTCGACCGCGAGCGAAGGCGGCAGGTCGCCCGCCAGGATCTTCAGCGTGCTCGAGCAGGACGCGGTCGCCTGGCTGCAGGCGGGATCGGCGACGTGCGGCAAGGCCAGCATGTCCGACAGCACCACGAGTGCGCCGCCCACCGAGCTCGACCAGAAGAAGATCTGCGCCACCAGGACGCACAGATAGACGAGCGTGCCGGCGGCAAGGGCTCGGACACGCGGATGCAGCGCCGCGGCCCGGCCCGGCTTGCCGGGCCCGAAATTGCGCCATGCGTGATTGACCACGATGTAGACGCCGTGCAGCGCCCCGAAGATGATGAACTGCAGGCCGGCGCCGTGCCAGATGCCGGCGAGCAGCATCGTCATGAGGGTCGGGAACGCGACCAGCGTGAGGAAGCCGTCGAGCGTCCGGGACGCGCGCGCCGACGTCGAAAGTCCCGCCTCGGCGCGTCGGCGCAGAAGGGTGACGGCGAGCGGATTGTATAGGTAGGCGGTCAGGAAGCGTGTCAGCGTGATGTGCCAGCGCTGCCAGAACTCAATGATGCTGGTCGCCTTGTAGGGTGAGTCGAAATTGATCGGCAGCTTGATCCCGAACATCCGCGCGAGCCCGATCGCCATGTCGGAATAGCCCGAAAAATCAAAATAGAGCTGCATCGAGTAGGACAGCGCGCCGATCCAGGCGGCGACCGGCGTCACGTGTCCGGCTCCGATCAGCCGGTGCGAAAGTTCGGCGACATTGTCCGCCAGCAGGGTCTTCTTGCAGAGCCCGATGCTGAAGATGACCAGGCCGATCGAGAGCTCGCGCCAGCGCTGCCTGTCGTTCCTGTCCGCCTCGAACTGCGGCATCAGGTCGCGGTGATGCACGATCGGCCCGGCGATCAGATGCGGGAAGAAGGTCACGAACAGGAAGTAGTTCTTGAGCGTGTATTTCTGACGGAAACCCTGTGCCGCATCGACCAGGAAGGCGATCTGGGTGAAGGTGAAGAACGAGATCCCGAGCGGCAGTCCGCTCGCGAGCGGAATGAGCTTCCCGGCGTGAAAGAACATCAGGATCGAGCCGAGATACTTGTAGTAGGCGAGTGCCAGCAGGTTGGCGGCGATGCCCACGAACAGCAGGACGCCGGTCGGCCGATCGGCGTTGGCCCCGCGGATGATGCCGTAGCCGATCGCGTAGTTGCAGAGGATGGAGATGAGCAGGACCGGCACCCAGCGCAGGTCCCACCAGCCGTAGAACACGAGGGAGGCAGCGCAGAGCCAGAGCTTCGACCAGCGATGCGCGACGCGCGAGAGCGCCTCGAAGACGATCAGCGTGATCGGCAGGAAGCCGAAGATGAAGGCGATGCTGCTGAAGGTCATGGATCGACGACGCGAGAACTGGGGATGTCTGCCTCGCGCGCGGGTGCGGGCCGACGCGGTGCCGTCCGCCGCTGCGCGATGTCCGCCGCGATGGCCTGGGACAGATGCCGGCGTCCCTTCTCGTTGAGGTGGATGCAGGCGCACCATTGCGTGCTGAACTCATCGCCTGCGAAGCTTGCCGACAGGTCGAGGACGTGCACGCGCCTGCGGGCCAGTCCGCTGACCATGCGGTCTTCGCCGCGTCGCCCCCGCTGTGCCCAGGCCGGGTCGAAGCGTTCGAGAAGTGCCAGGTTGCTCGGCAGCGCGACCACGTGCAGGTGGCGCCCGGCGCGCGCCAGTCGCGCATCCAGCGCCGCGACCAGATCGTAGAGGCTGCGGTTTTCGCCGACCTGCACGTAGGCCCACCAGACGTAGCTGCGCGTGAAATCGGCATCATGGGTCACGGCTTCCGGGCAGGAGGCGAGGCGCTTCTCCCGGGCGAACTGGTCCGCAGCCAGTACGAGGTAGTCGCCGTAGCTGTGGTCGCGGAACCGGTACGCCTGCTCGATCCGTTCCGGCCGCGACGTCAGCCCGGCGCGGAAATCGCGCAACGATGCGGCCTCGAATACCGGAAAGCTCGGCATCAGCGCCTTGTACAGCAGCAGCCTGCTATAGGCCGGCGTGGTCCAGTCGTCGCTGTAGGGGTAGGCGATCGGCAGCACGATGTCGGTGATCGAGGCGTTGCCGGCACTCAGCGCCGCGAGGTTGACGGAGTCGCTCAGCGGCTGGCCGCCGGCGGAGAGGTCGAGCACGGGCAGGGCGGTCGCATCCGAGATCATCGCCGGGACGGTCCGTCGATCGCCGTCGCAGGCCGACACGTAGTCGACGGTCGACGGCCCGACGATGGCGACGGCCGCCCTCGCGCGGTGCAGGAGAAGGACGCGCTTGGCGATCGCCAGCGGCGGGAACGGCACCGCGAACAGCACGAGCCCGACGGCGAGCACGATCAGGGCGAAGATGGCGGGACGGAGCGGTCGCGTCGCCTCGCTCTGTTTGGCCATGGGCTTGACCGGACGACTAGGCTTGGACAGCCGGTTGACCTGCCGCACTCGCCCGCCGCTGCACCGTCAGCGCCTGTTCATTCCGCATGCGGTGCTTCCTTGCCGGGCTGCAACTGGTGCTTCGAGGACGTATCGTAAGCGTCATCATCCCGCGAAGCAAGTCGAAGCGCGGTCGGTAGCGATACGATTACATGCATGAAGATCTCTGTAGTTGACGAGAATTTATCGTCCCACTACCGTTACATCAGGCATCGCCTCTGAAACCTCCACAAATGGATTCTCAAGGCGAGCCTTGAGCGGGTCCAGGGCAGAGCCCTGGCCTTGCATGATCGGCCGTGCCCCCCGCCTGCTGCAACTGCCGTCCGGCCTGCGCCAGCTCGGCGCGAAACTCGGCGCCTCCGTGCAGCATGGCCACGATCGCCGCCCCTTCGAGCATGCCGACCCGGCTGTCGCTGAGCCAGTCGACGCCGCAGGCGACGCGGCTCGCGCCGATGCGCTGACCCCAGGCCAGGATCGGTGCGGCGCGATCCGGCGCCAGCTCGGTCAGGATCAGGCCCAGGCTCCAGCCCAGCGCGGCTTCGCCCGACGGATAGGACGAGCTCCGGCTGAGCCCGGTGAAGCGCGACACGCAGATCGGCAGATGGTTGCCGACCATCGGCCGCGCGCGGGGGGTGCGCTTGCGTGCCGCCTCGACCTCGCCTCCGATCGCCGTCTCGATCTGCCGCGACAGCCGGAACAAGGCCGGCATCGTGCCCGGCGCCAGCGACAGGCCGAGCGCGCAGGAGAAGCTCGGCAGGATCTGCGGCATGCCGAGCTGCGTGTCGCGTCGCAGCGCGGCCCAGCGGGAGGGGTCCTGCTGGGCGATCGCGCGCGTGCGCAGGAAGGTTTCGCCGTCCAGGACCTGCGCCGGCGAACCCGCGGCCGGAGGCGGCGGCAGGGCAGGGTTGCCGATCAGGCCGGCGGCGAGCAGCGCCGGGGCGAGCCGGGCCAAGCCGGACTACCGCATCGCGGGCAGGCGGTTCTCCGCGAAGAAATCGCGGAACGCCGCGGCCACGCTCTCCGGTGCCTCCTCGGCCAGGAAGTGCCCTGCCGCGACCGGACCGCCGCTCACCTCGTCGTCGACGCACTCGCGCCAGAGCTGCAGCGGGTCGTACCAGCCGCCGATGCGCCCCCGGCTGCCCCACATCACCAGCACCGGGCAGGTCAGCCGCAGCCGGTGACCGGCCTCGCCCGCATGCGGCGTCTGCGCCCGGCTCGCCGCCGGCACGCCGCTCTCCGGCGGCTCGTTCAGGCTGGCGTCGGCGCGCAGATAGTCGGCGACCGCCTCGGCATGGAAGAAATGCGCATTCCCGGTAAAGCCCCCGGGACGGAACCACTCCGCCGGCGCGTGCGTCGTCAACGCCTCCGGCTTCGGATGCAACTGGCCGAACCAGCAGCTCGGATACCCGGCGAGGTCGTAGGCCATGTCGGCACGATTGAGATGCTCCGGCACCGGCACGATCTCGAGGGTGGCGACGCAGCGGACGCGTTCGGGCGCGTCGAGCGCCATGCGGCAGGCGATGTGACCACCGAGATCGTGCCCGGCCACAGCGAAGCGCTCGTGACCGAGCGTCGTCATCAGGGACAGCAGGTCGTCCGCCAGCGCCGCCTCGCTGCGATGCCGCGACAGGTCCGGACAGATGATCCGGTAGCGGTCGCGCAGCAGCGGCGCCACCGCGTGCCACATCGCATGGGTCTGCGGCTGGCCGTGCAGGAGCAGCAGCGGCGGCCCGGATCCGCCGGTGCGCATACGCACCGGGCCGGTCTCGTCGAGGGTGAAGCCGTCGAAGAACATCGGCACGACGATAGGCTGGCCGACCCTGTCGGGTCGAGCCTGGAGGCGTGCATCCAGGAGGGTTTCGTGCCAAAGCACGCCGTCCTGCGGCCGAGTGGAGCCCCCGTTGCCCGACCTGGATCCAGAGGATTGGAGCGACCTGCGAGCTCTCGGTCACACCATGCTCGACGACATGTTCGACCGCCTGCAGGACGTGCGGCAAGGTCCGGTCTGGCAGCGCATGCCCGACGAGCTGCGCGCCGAGTTGCGCGTGCCGCTGCCGCAGCAGGGCGCCGACCCTTCATCGGTCTACGACGAGTTCCGGCGGCTGATCGCTCCCTACGGCCTCGGCAACACCCATCCGCGCTTCATGGGCTGGGTGCATGGCGGCGGCACCGGCATCGGCATGCTGGCCGAGCTGCTGGCCGGCGCGATGAACGCCAATCTCGGCGGCCGCGACCATGCCCCGATCGAGGTCGAGCGGCAGGTCGTGCGCTGGGCGGCGGAGCTGGTCGGCATGCCGTCCGACAGCGGCGGGCTGCTGGTCACCGGCTCGTCGATGGCCAACCTGATCGCGGTCCTGGTGGCGCGCCGGCATGCGGCGGGGGCGGCGGTGCGCGGCGACGGCGTCGGCGGCCTCGGGCTGGTCGGCTATGCCGGCGCGAACGCGCATGGCTGCGTGCCGCGCGCCTTCGACATGGCGGGGCTGGGCAGCGCCGCACTCCGGCAGGTCGCCTGCGGCGCCGACCATCGGATCGATCTCGCCGCCCTGGCGGCGGCGGTCCGCCGGGACCGCGCCCGCGGCCTGCGCCCGTTCCTGGTGGTCGGCACCGCGGGCTCGGTGGATACCGGCTCGATCGACGATCTGGCGGCACTTGCCGGCTTCTGCCGCAGCGAAGCGCTCTGGTTCCATGTCGACGGCGCCTTCGGCGCGCTCGCGGCCTTGTCGCCGCGGCTGCGCGGCCGGCTCGACGGGATCGCGCGCGCCGACAGCCTGGCGTTCGACTTCCACAAATGGGCGCAGGTGCCGTACGACGCCGGTTGCGTGCTGGTGCGCGATGCCTCGCTGCAGCTGCAGAACTTCACGCAGCGCCTCGACTACCTGGCCGGGGCCACGCGCGGCGCCGCTGGCAACGCGCCGTGGCCGGCGGATCTGGGTCCCGACCTGTCGCGCGGCTTCCGTGCGCTGAAGGTCTGGATGACGCTGAAGACCTACGGCGCCGAGCGGCTCGGCCGGATGGTGGAGGCCTGCTGCGACGTCGCCGCACACCTGGCCGAACGGGTGGCGGCGGAACCCTCGCTCGAGCTGCTGGCTCCGGTCCCGCTGAACATCGTCTGCTTCCGCCTGCGCCGCGCCGGGACCGACCTGGACCGGCTCAACGCCGACCTCGTCGCCGACCTGCACGAGGCCGCCATCGCGGTTCCCTCGACGACGCGCATCGACGGCAAGTGCGCGATCCGCGCCGCCATCGTCAATCACCGCACCACGCGCGACGACGTCGATGCGATGATCGACGGGCTGCTGCGGCTGGCACGCTCGCGATAGACGGTCACGGCGAGCCGGAACCGACGGGCTTGATCGACGCTGCTTTCGGTAATGCGATACAGGTGGACGATGCATGCCGGACCCTCGCCGCGGATGAGCGCACCACGCCGGATACGAGCCTGTCTTGCCGGCGCGATGCTGGCCCTCGCCGGCTGCCAGGCGGCACCCGCGGACGGCACCCAGGCCGAGCGCTTCGACGACGGCACGCGACGGGTCATCGTCAACTACCTGATCGCGCACGGCATGGCGGAGAGCTACCTGATGTCCGGCCGCGCCACGCCGGCTGGCCTGGTCGACCTGGTCCGCTCCGATCATGCCGCCCTCATCGCCATACGCAGCCAGGCCAGGTCGCCGAGCTGGGGCGCGCTGATCCAGGCGGACGGCGCCGTGCGCGGCCTGATCGACGTGACCACCAGGCTCGACCGCACGGTGCCGCGCCGTAGCCGCACGGCGGCTTCACGCTGATGAGGCCAGGGCGCTGCCCTGGACCCGCTGGGGCTGGCAGCCCCAGACCCGCGAATCGTCACGGCACGTTTCGAACGACACGGCTGAGCGCAGGGCGCCGACAGCCTGGTTCGGGCTCAAATCGATTTCAAAGGCGAGCCTTTGATGGGGTTCAAGGGGCAACGCCCCTTGCCTTGCTTCCGACCGGCTGCGCGTCGCGGCGCAGGCGCTTCTCGCCGAGCAGCAGCAGCAGCGGGGCCGCGATGAAGATCGACGACGAGGTGCCGACGACGATGCCGAACAGCATCACCCAGGCGAACCCCGAGAGGGTGGCGCCGCCGAAGATCGCCAGCGGCAGGGCGGCCAGGAACACCGTGGACGAGGTGCCGAGCGTGCGGTTCAGCGTCTCGTTGATCGACTGGTCGATCAGCGCGCGAAGGTCCATCGAGCGGTACTTGCGCAGGTTCTCGCGGACCCGGTCGTAGACCACCACCTTGTCGTTGGTCGAATAGCCCAGGATGGTCAGCAGGGCCGCGACCATCACCAGGTCGAACTGGAAGCGGCTGACGGCAAGGAAGCCGATGGTCTTGGTCAGGTCGAGGATCAGGGTGACGACGGCGCTGACCGCGAACTCCCATTCGAAGCGGATCCAGATATAGGCCAGGATCATCAGCAGGCTCAGCCCGAGCGCCAGCAGGCCGTTGCGGAACAGCTCCGACGAGACCGAGGCGCCGACGGCGTCCGCGCGCAGGATCTGCGCGCCCGGCTGCGCCTGGGTCATCGCGGCGCGTACCCGGTCGACCAGGGACTGGGTGGCGGCCTCGCTGCCGGCATCGTGCCCGGCGGGTGCATCGAGACCGAGCAGCACGTCGTTCGCGGCCCCGAACCGCTGCAGGCCGGCGGCCGGCACGTGCCGGGCGGCGAGTGCTGCCTTGATCGCGCCGAAATCGGCAGGGCCGGGGGTGCGCGCCTCGACGACGATGCCGCCCTTGAAGTCGATCCCCAGCGCCAGCCCTGGATAGAAGAACAGCGCCACCGAGGCGATCGACAGGAAGGCCGAGACGGCCAGGCCGATGAAGCGGCCGCGCATGAAGTGGATCCGCGTGCCGTCCCGCACGAAGCGGAGCATCGGCCGCGCCAGCGGGGCCGTCATCAGACCGGCAGCAGCGACGGGCGCGCCACCGCATACCAGCGCACCATCAGCATGCGCGAGAGCAGCAGCGTCGTGAACAGGGTGGTGATGATGCCGATGGTGATGGTCAGCGCGAAGCCCTTGACCGCGCCGGTGCCGAACACGAACAGCATGACGTGGGCGAGCAGGGCGGTGGCGTTGCTGTCCAGGATGGTGCCGGTGGCGCGCTCGAAGCCGGCCTGCATCGCCGCGATCGGCTTGCGGCCGCGCTTGACCTCCTCGCGGATGCGCTCGTTGATCAGGATGTTGGCATCGACCGCCATCCCCAGCGTGAGCAGCATGCCGGCCATCCCGGGCAGCGTCAGCGTGGCCTGGAACAGCGACAGGATCGCCAGCAGCAGGATCAGGTTGGCGAGCAGCGCGAGGTTCGCGTACCAGCCGAACAGCCCGTAGAACAGGCCCATGAAGCCGATCACCAGCAGGAAGCCGACGGCCAGGCTGATCGCGCCGGCACGGATCGAGTCCGCCCCCAGCGAGGGGCCGATCGAGCGCTCCTCGATCACCGCGAGCGGCGCCGGCAGGGCGCCGGCGCGCAGCAGCAGGGCGAGGTCGGTCGCACTCTGCGCGGTGAAGTTGCTGCCGGTGATCTGGCCGCGGCCGCCGGCGATCACCGCCTGGATCACCGGCGCGCTGAGCACCTTGTTGTCGAGCACGATGGCCAGCCGTCGGCCGATATTGGCGCGGGTGACGTCGCCGAAGCGGCGGGCGCCGGCCGAATTGAAGGTGAACTCGACGTCCCAGCCGCCGCTCTGGGTGTCCTGCCCGGCGGAGGCGTTGGTGAGCTCGGCGCCGTCGACGTCGATGTGGCGGAACACCGCGACGCGCTGGTTCGGATCGTCCTGCATCGGCAGCAGCTCGTCGGCGGGGGGCGCCAGCGCGCCGGGCGCCGCATTCTCGTCGACCATGTGGAAGGTCATCTTGGCGGTGGTGCCGAGCAGTTGCTTGACCCGCTCCGGATCGGTGATGCCGGGCAGCTGCACGACGATGCGGTCGTCGCCCTGGCGGGTGATCTCCGGATCGACCGCGCCGGTCGCGTCGATGCGGCGTCGCACGATCTCGATCGATTGCGCCACCGCCTCGCGGGCGCGTGTGCGCATCGCCGTCTCGGACAGGGTCAGCGCGATGCTGCCGTCCGGACGCGCGGCGACGGCGAACTCGCCCGGGCTCGCCCGGGGCAGGGCGCCGAGCACGGCGAGGTCGCGGTCGCGCTCGCCGGGATCGCGCGGGGTGAAGCCGATCCGGCGCGCGCCGGCATCGACCGACACGTTGCGATAGCCGAGGCCGGCGCCGATCAGCCCTTCGCGCATCGCGTCGCCCAGCGCCTGCAGCCGCTCGCGGGTGATCGTCGGCACGTCGACCTGCATCAGCAGGTAGGAGCCGCCGCGCAGGTCCAGGCCCAGATGGATCTGCCGCCACGGCAGGGTGCGCGACGGAGCGGCGAGGAGGTTGGGCAGGCACAGCAGCAGCCCGAGCGCGCAGACGCCCAGCACCGAGGCCATCTTCGCGCGGCTGTAGTACATCATGCTGGCGAATGCGCTCCCTACCGGCGCCGCGTTATGCCGAGGTGCTTCTCCGGATGCAACTTCTCCTGCTACCCAGACGGGGATCATCGCGGGGGCAGGCATGGCGACGCTATCGTTCGGCCGCAAGGCAGCGCCCGAGGCGTCCCGGTCCGGCCCGAAGCTGCGCATCGGCATCGCCGGCGCCGGCCATTTCGGCCGTTTCCACGCGTTCAAGGTGGCGGCCGCACCGCGCGCGGTGCTGGCCGGCCTGCATGACCCCGACGCGGCACGGGCCGGGCGCGTGGCGGCCGAGGCAGGGGGTGCGCCGATCCTGCCGCTGGACGCGCTGCTCGAGGCCTGCGACGCGCTGATCATCGCCGCACCCGCGGAGGCGCACTTCCCGCTGGCCGAGGCGGCGTTGCGGGCGGGACGGCACGTGCTGATCGAGAAGCCGATCGCCGCCGACCTGGCACAGGCGCGGCAGCTCGCGGGGCTGGCGGCGAGCACCGGCCTGGTGCTGCAGGTGGGCCACCTGCTGCGCTATTCCGCCGAGCACGACGCCATCACCGCGCGGATCACCCGGCCGCTCTACATCGAGACGACGCGACTGGCGCCGTTCAAGCCGCGCGGCACCGACGTCTCGGTGATCCTCGACCTGATGATCCACGATCTCGACCTGGTGCTGGCCATCGTCGACAGCCCGATCGAGAGCGTGGATGCGCTCGGCAGCGCGGTCAGCAGCGCGCACGAAGACATCGCCAACGCGCGGGTGCGCTTCGTCAATGGCTGCGTCGCCACCGTCACCGCCAGCCGGATCTCGCTGAAGACCGAGCGGCGCATGCGCCTGTTCTCCGAGGAGGGCTACCTGTCGGCGGACTTCGTCGCCCGCGAGCTGACCATGATCGGGCGCGAGCGCGGCCTGCCGCTGCCCGGCACCGGCGGCTTTCGCCGCGAGGCGGTATCGTGGGACGAGCATGATACGCTCGCCGCCGAGCACGCCGCCTTCGTCGCCGCCTGCCTGGACGGTGCGCCGGTGCTGGTCGATGCGCGCGCCGGGATCCGCGCGCTGGAAGCGGCGATCGCCGTCACCGAAGGCATCGCGACATCGCGACGGCGCATGGAGCGCTCTGGCCTGATCCGGGTGACGCGGTAGCGTGCCGGGTTCAAGGCCGGGGCGCTGCCCTGGACCCGCTCAAGGCTTCGCCTTGAGAATCCGTTCATCTCGATAAGCCGGTCTGCAAAGGCCGACCCTCTGGCGATCGAGCCGCTAGGCAAATCGATGGGGCGGAGCCCCGACCTCAACCAACCAGCGCCATGTCGCAGCGCGCGGCGACGATGAAGTCGTTCTCGTGCAGGCCGCCGATGCTGTGGGTCTGCAGCGACAGCCGCACGTAGCCCCAGCCGAAGCTGATGTCCGGATGGTGCCCGGCCGCCTCGGCGAGTGCCGCCACCCGGCCAACGAAGGCGAAGGAAGCGGCGAAATCGGCGAAGCGGTAGGTGCGCTCGATCCGCGACGCCTCGTCGCACAGCGTCCAGTCCGGCAGCGCGGCAAGCAGCGCCCGGACCGCAGCCTCGTCCAGCGGCGGCAAACCCGCGCGGCAAACGATGCAATCGCGTTCCGCCAACAAAGGGATTCTCAAGGCTGAGCCTTGAGC
>CAXUCM010000013.1:0-2591 GCA_964249315.1 uncultured Acetobacteraceae bacterium
CGCCGGCATGTTGACCGGCGGCCTGATGGTGAAGCGGCCGCCGTATCGCGAGCCGCACCATTCCGCCAGCCCCGCCGCGTTGACCGGCGGCGGTCAGCGTGCCCGGCCCGGCGAGGTCAGCCTCGCCCATCGCGGCGTGCTGTTCCTCGACGAGATGCCAGAGCTGCCGCGGGCGTCGCTGGAAGCCCTGCGGGCGCCGATCGAGACCGGCCGCACCACGGTGGCGCGCGCCGCGGCTCACGTGACCTATCCCGCCCGCTTCCAGCTCGTCGCGGCGATGAACCCCTGCCGCTGCGGCCATCTCGGCGATGCCACGCGCGAGTGCGGCAGGGCGCCGAAATGCGGCGAGGACTATCTCGGCAGGATCAGCGGTCCGATGCTCGACCGGATCGATCTGTGCGTGCAGGTGCAGCCGGTCTCCGCGGGCGAGATCGCGCGCACGCCGAAAGGCGAATGCAGCGGCACCGTCGGCGCGCGCATCGCCCGCAGCCGGGCGCGCCAGCACGCGCGCCAGGGCGGGCTGTGCAACGCCGAGGCCGCAGTCGATCAGATGAACCTCACCGAAGCAGCGCTCGAGCTCGCCGAGAAAGCGTCCGAGCGGCTGCGGCTCTCGGGGCGCGGCTTCACCCGCATGCTGCGGGTCTCGCGCACCATCGCCGACCTTGCCGAAGCCGGAGAGGTCTGCCGCACCCACGTCGCCGAGGCGCTGAGCTACCGTCACCGCATTCCGGGCAAAAGCTGATCCATCACGATGGAACCAAACATGAACGACCACGTTCCATCGACATGACCAAGGACAAGGATCCGGTGGACGAGCAGGCGTTGCCGTCGAACACCGTGAAGAACCCCGACGATTGGGCGACCGGCGAGGAGAGCATGACCGGCGCGCAGGCCTCCTACCTCAAGACTCTGAGCAGCGAGGCCGGCGAGGAGTTCGACCCGTCGATCAACAAGGCCGAAGCCTCCAAGCGGATCAACGAGCTGCAACAGCAGACCGGGCGCGGCAAGTCGCACTGAACGCTTCGTCTTGCAGCCTCCGTCGCATGCTGCCATCGAATGAACCTAATCCGCGGATAGGAACCGCCTGATCAGGGGCAGAGAACGAGACGGTCGATGGATAGGAACTCGAGGGCTTTCCGGCTGACGGCGTGGCTGGCCGCGACGAGCCTGGTCACGGCCGGCAGCCTGCTCGGGGCGCCCCCCGTCCGCGCCCAGGATGCCGCCGCGCCGCCCGGCGGGGATCCGCCGGCGCGCGTCGGACGGCTGTCGCGTCTCTCGGGCGAGGTCTCCTCGCACGGGGCTTCGGCGACGGACTGGACCGCGGCGGTGCTGAACATGCCGCTCTCCTCCGGCGACGCGCTCTGGACGCAGCCGCAGGCGCAGGCCGACCTGGAGGTCGGCGCCAGCCTCGCGACCCTCGGCGACCGCACCGAACTCGACATCGCGACACTCGACGACCAGTCCCTGGTCGCGGCCGAGCCGCAGGGTGCGGTGTTCCTCGACCTTCGCGACGTGCAATCGGGCGAGACCTACACGATCAACACGCCGCGCGGCGCCGTGCGCATCGCCGCCGACGGCGAATACGAGATCCTGGCCGGCGACGACACCACGCCGACGCGGGTCGCCGTGGTACGCGGCGCCGCCGAGCTGACCTCGGGCAGCCTGGACCTACGGGCAAACGCCGGCCAGATGGCGGTCGCCACCGGCACGCAGGCTTTGCAGGGCGATGTCGAGCCGCTCACCTCGTACGATCCGTTCCTCACCGCCATGCTGTCGCGAAACAGTGCGCCGGCAACCACGCCGCAGGTGGCGCAGGGCATGACCGGCGCGGACGGACTGTCGCAATACGGATCCTGGCAGAGCACGCCGGAGTATGGCCAGGTCTGGTATCCGCAGGTCGCCCCCGACTGGGTGCCCTATCGCGACGGAAGCTGGTCCTACGTCGAGCCCTGGGGTTGGACCTGGGTGGACAATGAACCCTGGGGGTTCGCCCCGTTCCATTACGGCCGCTGGGCCCAGGTCGATCAGCGCTGGTGCTGGGTGCCGGGGCAACCGGGCGAGCCGGTCGACGAGGAACCGGCGTACTCGCCCGCCTTGGTCGACTTCCTCGTCGCCGGCGCCGTGGTCGGCGTCGCTGCCGGCGTGCTGGCCGCTTCGCTGCGATCCGGCCGCGGCGATGTCGGCTGGGTGCCGCTCGGCCCGCGCGAGCGATACGAGCCGCCCTATGGCGGCAGCAGCCGCTACCTGGACCGGCTCAACCCGGGCCGTGGCTGGCATCGCGCCGAATGGGGCGCGGGCGGGGCCGGTCAGCAGAACGGCTTCGCCAACCGCCGCGGCATGACCATCGCGCCCGCGGCGGCGATGGCGCGGTCGCAGTCGATCCGTCGCGTCGGTTACGGCCTGGGAAGCCCCTCGGCACGCGGCTTCCAGCAGGCGGCCGCGGTGCAGCCGTTGCGAGGCGCGTTGCCGATCCGGCCGACGGCGCAGACCCGCGGTCTCACCCCTCGCGTGGCGCAGCGGGTCGGCATCGCCGGCGCGCTGGCGCAGGCGCGGACCCCGGGACCGGCGATCAATCCGGCGCTCGCGCGCCC
>CAXUCM010000013.1:2601-2973 GCA_964249315.1 uncultured Acetobacteraceae bacterium
CCCGTCTGTGGGGGTGCGCCCGGCTATCGGAGCGCGCGTCGCGGCGCCGACGGCCGCGGCACCGGCGCGCGCTATCGCGCCGCGGCCGGGGGCACCGCCACCGCCGGTGCGTGCGGCGGCCCCAAGGGCGGAGACGCCGCGCGTTCAGGCCCCTCCGCGTGTGCAGGTGGCGCGTCCGCCGCCGCCGCAAGCTCCTCGACCGCAGCCGCAACGATTCGAGGCGCCACGTCCGATGGCACAGCCGCATTTCGCCCCTGCGGCGCCACGTCCGGCGGCGCCGCGTCCGTCGGCGCCGCCGGCGCGTCAGGGTGGACGGCCGCCGCCGCACTAGAGAGGAAGGGGGGGGGGGGGGGGGGGGGGGGGGGGGGGGGG
>CAXUCM010000013.1:2983-21774 GCA_964249315.1 uncultured Acetobacteraceae bacterium
CTCGTCCGGATCCTCCAGGCCGATATGGAACCGGCAGGCGGGTCCCTCGAAGCGGCTCGACTCCAGGCTGCGGGTGATGGAGGGCTGGCTCGGCAGCGCCAGGCTCTCGAAGCCACCCCACGACTCGCCGATGCCGAACACGCCGAGCGCATCGACCATGGCGTCGACCGCAGCGGGCGCGAACTCCGGCTGGAAGACCACGCCGAACAGGCTGCTGGCGCCGCTGAAATCGCGCAGCCAGAGCGCGTGGCCTGGCGAGCCCGGCAACGCCGGATGCAGCACGCGGGCGACCTCGCTGCGGCCGGCGAGCCATTGCGCCACCATCAGCGCCGAACGCGACTGCCGCTCCAGCCGCACGCCGAGGGTGCGCAGTCCGCGCAGGGTCAGCCAGCAATCGTCCGGACTGGCGTACTGGCCGAGCTGCAGCGCCGCATCACGCAGCACGCGCCAGTCGGCGTCGTCCGCCACCGTCACGGCGCCGATCACCAGGTCGGCATGGCCGCCGGCATACTTGGTCAGCGCCTGGATCGAGACGTCGGCGCCATGCTCGAACGGCTGGAAGACGTGGATGCCCCAGGTGTTGTCGACCAGCAGCTTGGCACCCTGGTCGTGCGCGACGCGCGCCAGCATCGGCACGTCCTGCACCTCGAAACTGTGGCTGCCGGGGCTCTCCGAGAACACCACCTGGGTGTTCGGCCGCATCAGCGCGCGCAGCCCGGCCTCGTCGATCATCGGCGCGTAGAAGGTGCTCTCCACGCCGTGGCGGCGCAGCATGGTGCCGCAGAAGCGACGGGTCGGACCGTAGACGCAGTCGGGCATCAGGCAGTGACCGCCGGCGCCGAGAAAGGCGAGCAGCGGCGTGGTCACCGCGGCAAGGCCGGAGCAGACGATCTGGCTGTGCGTGCCGCCCTCGATCGCGGCGATGACGGCTTCGAGCTGGAACTGCGTCGGCGTTCCGCAGGCGCCGTAGGTGAGCTCGTGACCGTAGCGCTTGGAGCCGCGCTCGCGCAGCGCCGCCAGGCTGGGAAACAGCACGGTCGAGCCGCGCGACACGGGAGGATTGATGAAACCGTCCTCGGGTCCGTCGACGGCGTCGCCGCCGACATGGCGCGCCGCGTGCACCTGGCGGGTCGACAGCGTGGCCCAGCTGGCGCCGACGCGCGAGCCGTCGACCGGACGCTCGAGCCGGCTCACGCGGCCGGCCCCTCGCCCGCGGATCGGCCGCCTCGGGGCAGTTCCGGGTGGCTGGCCCATTCGGTCCAGGAGCCGTCGAACATCGCGCCGGGCGGCAGGCCGGCGACGACGAGCCCGAGCGACAGCACCGAGGCGGTCAGCCCGGATCCGCAGCTGGTGACCACCGGCAGGCTGCCATCCACCCCCGAGGCCGCGAAGCGCGCGCGCAGGGCGGCGGCCGGCAGCAGCCGCGTGTCGTCGTCGAGCAGCTCGGTGAACGGCAGGCTGACGCTGCCGGGGATGTTGCCGCCGGGCAGGCCGGGTCGTGGCTCCGGGCCGCTGCCTTCGAAGCGGGCGCGGCTGCGCGCATCGATGACGATCGCGGGCCGGCTGTCCGCGGCGATCTCGATCATGTCGCCGAGCCCGACCAGCCGCTCGGTGCGCAGGGTCGGCACGAACTGCGCCGGCGCCGGCGGCTCGGCATCGCCCTGCTGCACCGGCAGCGAGGCCGCCTCCCAGGCCGGCAGGCCGCCATCGAGCACCTGCGCGCGGTCGAGGCCGAACAGGCCGAGCAGCCACCAGCCGCGGGCGGCGCCGACCAGGCCGGACTGGTCGTACAGCACGACCCGGCTGTCGGTGCCGATGCCGAGGGCGCCGGCGAGGCGGGCGAAGCGTCCCTGGCTCGGCACCATGTGCGGCAGGGTGGCGTCCGGATCGGAAAACTGCTCGATGTCGAAGCGCCGCGCTCCCGGGATGTGGGCCTGGCGGAAACGCTCCTCGACGTCGAAGCTCTCGCCCGGGAGCAGGACGGTGGCATCGAGCAGGACGAGGTCGCGGGCGCCGAGCAGGCGGTAGAGGTCGTGCGGAGCGATCAGCTTCGTTGTCACGGCAGTGCGTTCGTCCTGTGTCGGGAGGCGCGACCCGCCTTGCGAGTCGCGCCGCTCAACAGATCACTGCGGGGCGTATCCGGCAAGCAGCTCCCGCACCCGCCGGGCGGCGGCAGCGCCCTTCCGGCTGTCCCGCCACATCGTCTCGGCGACGCGCTGGTGCGAGGTCACCGCCTCGGGTGCGCTGGTGACGAGGGCGACGCCGCTGGCGTTGATGCAGCTCGCATCGCTGCGGAAGGGGTTGATCACCAGCGTGGCGCGGTCGCGCTGGCGCAGCAGGGTGCAATTGGTGGTCAGCTCGCCGCCGGGGATCAGGCTGAACTGCAATCCCATCGGCTCGGTCTCGAGCATGCCGGCGATGCTCTCGACCTCGAGGGCGGCCAGCTTGCGGCAGAGCTCGCGCAACGGCGGGGTAAGCTGCAGGCTGTCGGCGACGCCCTGCTCGAGGAAGCGCTGCAGCACCGGCTCGGAGATCATCGTGATCAGGTTGGGACGGCGCATCTGGTAGGCCCGCTTGCGCGCGCTCATGATGCCGAGCACCTGCTCGGACAGCGCCTTGACGGTCGGGGCGTCGGTGCCGGACTGCTCGGAGATCTCGTCGGCGACCTGGGCGAGCAGCCCGTCATAGCTCTCCGAGGTGACCAGGTAGCAGAGCGGCTCGCCGATCTGCAGCACCTGGTCGGCGGTCTCCTCGAGCTGACGGACGCGCTCGAAGAAGCCGATGGTGCGGCTGTAGTACTCGACGCCGATGCCGAGCAGCGAGAGCGGCGAGATCTTGAGCAGCTCGGCGAGGCGCTGCACCGTATCGAGCTTAATGACCTCGCCCTTCTCGTATCGGTACAGCGCCGCGCGGGAGACGCCCAGCCGTGCGGCGATCTCTTCCGCGCGCATTCCGGACTCGAGCCGGTAGGCTCTGAGTTGCTGTCCGATTTCGTTGAGACGCATCGTATTTCCCTGCTCCGTAAGGGGTCGTTGCTGATCGTCGTCGCAAAACCTGGATCCACGGTCGCGAACGGTCTTCGCTCATCAATAAAACGTTAAATCAGCGGTTGTGTCCACCACGGATCACGACTTAATTACCGTCTCGAAACACAACACCTGCGGACATGGGGTATGGCCACACCGTTTCGCCCGAGCGACCCGGCGGCAGACGCTTGCCGAAGCCGGCGCGCAGCGCGAAAGGAGCGTATGCCGGAGCGAATGCGACAGGGGCGTGTGCCGGAGCGAATGCGACAGGGGCGTATGCCGGAGCGGATGCGACAGAAGCTTATGCCAGAGCGGATGCGACAGGAGCGTGTACCGGAGCGAATGCGACAGGAGCAGATGCCTGAACGAATCATGATGGGCCTGTTGCTGGGCGGGGTCGCCTCCGGATGCATCATCGTTCTTTACCCGTTCTTCTCGTCGCTGCTTTGGGCTGCGATCCTGACCTTCACCACCTGGCCGGTCTACAAGCATCTCGCCGAGCGTTCCGGCCGCTATACCGCGGCCGCACTGATGATGCTGCTGACCGCGGTGCTGGTCGTGCTGCCGCTCGCCCTGGTCGCCTCGGCGGGCGTGGCCGACGTGCCCGGAATGATCCAGGGCCTCGAGGCCGCCTTCCAGATGCACCTGCCGGGACCGCCGCTCTGGGTCGAGAAGACTCCCCTGGTCGGGCACCAGGTGGCGCAGACCTGGAGCAAATGGTCGGCCGACCTGTCCGCGGTCGGCGCCGCCGTGCAGCCCTATCTCGGCGTGATCGCGTCGCGGGCGCTGAACCTGCTGGTGCAGATCGCCAGCGGCCTGCTGCAGCTGGTGCTGGCGCTGTTCATCGCCTTCTTCTTCTGGGTCGGCGGCGACTCGCTCGGATCGCACGTCACCGCGATCATCCGGCGCATCGCCGGTGGCTACGCCGACCGGCTGCTCGGGGTGACCGGCAGCACCGTGCGCGGCACCGTCTACGGCATCCTCGGCACCGCGCTGGTGCAGGGCATCCTCACCGGGATCGGCTTCACCATCGCCCACGTGCCCAGTCCGGTGCTGTTCGGCGGCATCGCCGCCTTCTTCGCGGTGCTGCCGATCGGCGCGCCGCTGGTCTGGGTGCCGGCGGCGGTGTGGCTGGCGCTGACGCATCATCTGGCCTGGGGGATCGTGCTCGCGATCTACGGCGTCGTGGCGATCTCCGGGGCCGACCACGTAATCCGGCCGGTCTTCATCGCGCGCGGCGCCCAGCTGCCCTACCTGCTCACCGTGCTCGGCGTGCTCGGCGGCGTGCTCGCCTTCGGCGGGCTCGGCATCTTCCTCGGGCCGGTGCTGCTCGGCGTCGGCTATACGCTCGCGATCGAGTTCGCCGCCCCCGGCACCGCGCGCCATCCGGTCTCGGACGATGCTGCTTGAGGATCGTCAGCTGGAACCTGCTGCGCCGCACCGGCGCCTCGATCGACGACGTGATCACGCTGATCGAGCGGGAGCGACCCGACCTGATGCTGATGCAGGAGGCCACCCGCGAGATCGACTACCTGACGGCGCGGATCGGAGGCGCCTACGCGCGCTCGCCGCTGCCGGGGCGCATCCACGGCGTGGCATGCTGGAGCCCGCGCGGCTTCATGAGCCCGCCCTCGGTCTGGCCGTTGCAGCCAGGCGCGCTGATCCGGCGCGTCTGCCAGGTGATCGATTACGGCACCTTCGCGGTGGCCAACGTGCATCTCTCGCACGGCCAGGTGCTCAACCGGCGCCAGCTGCGCCTGATCGCCAAGCGCCTGCCGGCGCGAGGCGCCGTGCTCGGCGACTACAACTTGGTCGGACCGGCGCTGCTGCCGGGTTTCCGCGACGTCGGACCGCGCGAGCCGACCCATCACATGGCGGACATGCTGCCGATCCGGCTCGACCGCTGCCTGGTGCGGGGACTGGAATGTCGCAGCGCCGCGGTGCTGCCGCACCGCAAGTCGGATCACCACCCGATCATGGTCGAGCTGCGCATCCGCGGCTAGACCAAGTTGACGCTTCGCACGCCGCGTGCATGCTCGATCCCATACGCGACCAACCCGTGCGGATGGACCCAGGACCATGACGAACGCCAATCATCGCGAGTCGGCTTACCCGATCGACCCGCTCTTCCTGGAACGCTGGTCGCCGCGTGCGTTCACCGGCGAGGACATCTCGTCGGCCGACCTGCTGACGATGATCGAAGCCGGCCACTGGGCGGCGTCGTCCTACAACTCGCAGCCCTGGCGCTTCCTGTATGCCCGCCGCAACACGCCGCACTGGGACAAGTTCTTCGGGTTGCTCAACCCGTTCAACCAGTCCTGGGCCAAGGACGCCTCGGCGCTGGTGGTGCTGGTCTCCAACTCGCTCATGCGGCCGCCGGGAGCGGAGAAGGACGTCCCCTCCCACAGCCACTCGCTCGACACCGGCGCCGCCGCCGGCAACTTCGCCTTGCAGGCGACGCGAATGGGATGGCAGGTGCACGGCATGGTCGGCTTCGACATGGACCGCGCCTTCGCCGAACTGAGCGTCCCGCAGGGCCACCGGGTCGAGGCGGCCTACGCGATCGGTCGCCAGGGCGACAAGTCGCGCCTGTCGGAGGCGATGCAGGCGCGCGAGACGCCGAGCCCGCGCCGTCCGCTCAACGAGATCGCCCACGAAGGCGGCTTCCCGGATTAACCTAAAGACGGATTCTCAAGGCTTTGCCTTGAGCGGGTCCAGGGCAGCGCCCTGGCCTTGCAGCCTCCGCGTCGACATCAGCCCGTAACCCAGGATGTACAGGTAGATCGGCGCCATCAGCCCCCAGAACACGACCTGGAAGTCGAACGCCTGCTTCAGCAGCACGAAGAGCTGCGGCACGATCGCCCCGCCGCAGATCGCCATGATGAGCAGCGCCGAGCCGGTCTCGGTGCGCGCCCCCAGACCCCGGATCGCCAGCGGGAAGATCGCCGGCCACATCATCGCGTTGGCAAATCCCAGCGCCGCGACGCACAGCACCGACGCGTACCCGTGGGTGACCAGGGCGCAGCTGACCAGAACGAAGCCGAGCAGTGCCGAGGCCGCGAGGTAGCGCTCCTGGCTGACGAAACGCGGCGTCAGCAGGAAGCCGAGCACGTAGCCCACCAGCATCGTCGCCAGGGTGGCCGAGGTGAAGAACTTGGTCTGATCGAGCGGCAGGTGGAAGCCGCGGCCGTAGGTGCCGATCGCATCGCCCGCCATGACTTCGGCACCGACATAGAGGAACAGGCACAGCACGCCGAACCAGAGCGTGGGCGCCGTCGGCCAGCGCCCCTGGCTTGTGCCGATGGACGGGTTGTGACGCAGCGGATCGATCTCCGGCAGCGGAGAGGCGAGCACGCCGATCCCCGCCGCCACCAGCAGCGCCGCCATGCCGAGATAGGGCAGGTAGATCTCGTGCGCGAAACCGCCGAGCAGCGCGTCCCGCGCCGCCGGATCCGAAGCGTGCGCGACCCGGTCGGCGATCCCGCCCATATCCCGCAGCACCAGCGCGCCCAGCACGAGAGGCGCCAGCAGGCCGGCGAACTTGTTGCAGATCCCCATCAGCGCGATCCGCCCGGCGGCCCCTTCGATGGGCCCGATCAGGCTGACATACGGGTTGATCGCGGTCTGCAGTAGGGACAGCCCGGCGCCGATCACGAACAGCCCGGCGAGCGCGCCGGGATAGCGCCGCAGATCGACGAACTGCCCGAACAGGAAGGTGCCGACGGCCATCACCAGCAGCGCCAGCACCAGCCCCTTCTTCATCCCGGTGCGTCGCAGGATCGCGGAGGCGGGCAGCGCCAGCACCAGGTAGGAGATGTAGAACACCATCGGCACCAGGAAGGCGTTCACGTCGCCCAGGTCGAAGGCCAGCTGGACGAACGAGATCAGCGGACCGTTCAGCCAGGTCACGAAGCCGATCACGAAGAACAGGGACCCGGTAATCGCGATCGGCGTCCAGCCCTGCCGGTCGCGCGACGTCGTCGTCCCGATGCCCATGCTCATCCGCTCAGCCCTTTCCACCTGCAGCACGCGTCGCTGTCGCCCTTGCCCGTCCCGCCGCCGACACCAGGGCCGCGATCGGCGTCACCACCGGCATCAGCAGCCCGTCGCTCGCCTGCACCTGCGGATCGGGCCGCAAGCCCGCCACGTTCGCCAGGACCGCCGCCTGCCGCCGGATCACCGGTGCTGCCGACACGATGCAGCCTGCCTCCCCGCCCTGCCCGTCCAGCCGGTCGAGCGCCTGCAGCCCGGCGCAGGCCAGAGCTGCCAGATCCTGCGACACCGGAAGTGCTGCGTGCAACACCGCGTCATCGGCGGCGATCGCGGCATAGGGCCCGGCATTCTCCTGCCAGCGCGACAGCATCAGCCGCAGCGAAGGCTCGGCCGCACGGTCGCCGACCAGGCGCCGCGTCACCAGGGCGGCCAGCTCGCGCGCCGGCAGGTCGTCCGGATCGGCGATGTCGGCCAGCCCGTTCAGCGAAAGCGGATGGCCGCCGGTACGGTCCTTCAGCTCCACCTGGTGCAGGGTGTAGTTCCGGGTCGGCGCCACCGCCTCCAGCAGCACCGAGACGGGGGCTGCGCGTCCCGGCGCCAGCCGCTCGATCATCCGCAGCCGGTTGGCCTGGCCTCGCAGACCGAGCACCTCCAGCCGGTCGGAGGTCGCGCGCAGCCGGCGCATCATGTCGTCCGGATCGCGCTGCCCGATCGGCGACCACAGCCGCTCGGCGATTGCCGCCGCCTGCGGCCAGAGCCGGGCATCGAGCATCTCGTCGGAGACGATCTCGGTCCACAGCGCCGCCTCTCCGCCGAGCACCCGAGCCTGGCCGGCGGCGTCCAGGATGGCGCCGGGATCGCGGGTGAAGTCCATCACCCGCGGCCCGACCTGGGCCGCCGCCGCACGCGCCTCGTCGGGCGACAGCCCGACCGCACGCGGATCGATCGGATCGACCGCGTAATGCTGCGGCGAGGGCTGCAGCAGGTCGAGGTAGTAGCCGACCGAGACGATCACCGGATGACCGGCGCGGGCGGCGGCGGCGATCCATTTCGAGCTGCGCCAAACCTGTGCTGCCACGCTGGCCGGGATCGGCGCTCCCACGACCTCGTCCCAGCCGATCATGACCTTGCGCCGTCGCGCCAGCACCCGCTGCACTGCCACGGTGAAGCGTGCCTGCAAGCGGTCGGCGTCGGGGATCGCGTGTGCCGCCATGAAGGCGGCGATCCGCGGCACGCCGGTCCATTGCCCGCTGCTCACCTCGTCGCCGCCGGCATGGAAGTAGGCGTCCGGGAACAGGCCGGCCATCTCGCCGTAGAGCCGCGATACCAGCCGCATCGTGGCCGGATTGGTCAGGTCGAGGGCGGCCTGGTCCGGATCGAAATCCGCCGGCAGGCGGTCGGGCGGCGTTGCCGACAGCGCCGGATAGGACTGCAGCAGGGCGAGCGCATGGCCCGGCAGGTCGAACTCCGGCACGACCCGGATGCCGCGGTCGCCGGCATAGGCGACCAGGGCGCGGATCTGGCGCTGGGTATAGAACTGGCCGTGCGATCCGATCTGCTGCAGACGCGGATACAGCAGACTCTCGACCCGCCAGCCCTGCGAGTCGCTCAGATGCAGGTGCAGCACGTCGAGCTTGACCCGCTCCATCGCATCGATCTGACGTTCCAGCGTGTCCACGCTCATGAAGTGCCGCGACACGTCGATCATCAGCCCGCGCCAGGCGAAGCGCGGACGGTCCCGGATCGTCACCAGCGGCAGGGCGGCGCCGTCCGGCGCCTGCGTTACGAGCTGCAGCAGGGTCGAGAACCCTTCCAGCACGCCGGCCGGACCCGGCGCCTCGAGCCGGATCCCGGCCGGGGTCACCGACAGCGCGTAGCCCTGGGTCTCGGCGACGGTGAGCAGGCCCGGATCGGCCGCGCGACACTGCACCGTCAGCACGACCGGCGCGGTGCCGGGCAGCACCGCCGACGGGCCGGACAGGGCAGCCCATCCGCGCTCGAGACGCGCCGCCGCGCGGTCCAGCAACGGCGAACGCACCCCCTGCCAGGCGATCGCGATGCCGCCGGCGATCCGCAGCGCGCCCGGATCCTGCCGCATCGCGCTCGGCATCGGCATCGGCGACGGCGCCTGCGTCGTCGCCGGCACGGCTGCCGGTTGCGCCGAGGCGGACCCGGCGAGGGCGGCCACGACCAGGGCCGCGGACCAGCAGGCGATGGCGCGCATCATCGCACCGCCTCGACCGCCGCCAGCGCCCGTCTCGCCAGTGCCACCGGATCGCCCCGCGGCGCGGCGGGATAGGCGGCATGGTCGCGGTTCCACTGCTCGCCGACCGCGAACCAGTCGATCGGCATCGGGGGCCGGCCGAGGGCCAGGCTCCGGTCCAGCGAGGCGAAGAACATCCTCCAGCGACGCATGTAGTAGTCCCTGGTCAGGCCGCTCCAGTCGCGGTTGGCGTAGTCGTGCAGGCCGGACTGGCTGGCCTGTCGCGTGCCCCAGTCGGTCAGGATCGAGCGGGCGTCGTAGTCGAGAGCGTCCGCCTCGGGCTTGTCCTGCGCCCAGCCGCGCGTCCAGCCGAGCCAGGTCGCGACGCGGAAATCGGCGATGGAGTCGAGCAGCCGGTCCTGCAGCGCCATCAGCGACAGCCAGGTCGCGGTCAGCCGGTCGAACGCCGCCCGGTCCCCCGCCTGGTAGGCGCTGCGGATCCGCGGCAGCAGGATCCGCGCCTCGTTGGCCATCACCTGGCGCGCGAGATCGACCACGTCGTAGCGGTACGTCTCGGTCCGCCTCCGTGCCGGCGCCGCCTCCAGCAGCGCGGCGAGGGCTGCCGGCAGCCGGTTCATGTCGTAGGCATGGACCGGCCTGCGCTTCTCGGCGAAGGCCTCGATCGCGGCGAGATCCGGCTGGGCGTTGAACAGCGATTCCTGCGGCGCCCTGTCCTGGCCGTTATCCTCCAGTCCCGCCGGTCGCATCGCGTAGACGGTCTGCAGCAGGATCTGCCAGGCCTCGCGCACGTGCGGATCGGGGCCGCCATAGCGTCGGTCGGCGTAGGCGCGGGTCCAGGCGGCGAGATCCACCGGCGCCGGACGCCAGGCCGCCTCCGTGAACAGCTGGAACATGTAGGGGTTGTTGTCCATGCCTTCCGGGAACACCGCGGTGCCGACCATGCCGGGCTGGGTGCGGTGCAGCCCGGGCAGGCGGACGCCGTAATTCTGCGCCTCGCCGCCCATCAGGGTGCGGCCGCCGAAATCCCACAGCCCGCCGAACAGGAACGGCGCGCCCTGGTAGCCGGTGGCGCGGTCGTCGTGCGGCACCGTGTTCTGCTCGAGATCGACCACCAGCAGCCCGGACCGGTCGACGCCGGCGAGCAGTCGCTGGTCCGGCTGCCTGCCCCAGCCCAGCGTCAGCCAGCGGGCGCCGGGATGGGCCGCGCGAAGCGCCGCCTGGATCGCCGCCGCGGCGGCGCCGACCGGGACATCGCCCGCGGTGCCGCCCTCCTGGAACGGCTCCATGTCGTAGACGGCGCCGTCGCCGAACACGCGCGCTTCCTCGTCGTAGAAGATTGCCGCGATCCGTCGGAACAGCGGATCGCGCGGGTCGAGCCAGGCGGGACGCTGGAAGCCGCCCCAGCTGCCCTGGGCGACGATGTGGGCGGCCGGATAGCGGCGGGCGAAGTCGGACGGCACCAACCCGAAATAGCCCGGCAGCACCGGCGTGATCCCGAGGGCGCGCAGCCGACGCACGATCCGGGCGCCGGAGGCGGCGCGCAGATCCAGCAGATGCGCGCTGGGCGGCCCGGCGAAGCAGCACAGATTGCCCATCAGCTGCCAGTTCATGTGCGCCGGCATGGTCAGCCAGCGCCGGATCGCGGGTTCCGGATAGCCCAGCCGCCGGAAGGTCCGATGCAGCACGGTGTCGGCGCCGCGCTCGACCAGCATCATGTCGATGCCGGCCAGCGCGTAGGTGTCGATCTCGCGCTGCCAGCGCTCCCAGTTCCAGTACGGCGAGGTGTAGCCGTCGGTGTTCTCGTTCAGCGCGTAGCGCACCGGATAGACCGCCGAGAGGTCGAGCGCCGGCGGCGGCGCCGGCAGCACCGAGACCGCCCCCAGCTGCCGGCCGCTGGTGGAGATCTGCAGGCCGGCGACGTATTGCAGGTACCAGTCCAGGCCGAACAGCAGGGCGCTGTCGCTGGTCCCGCGCACCGTGATGTCGCCGCGGCTGCCGCCGACATGCGCCCGCTCCGGGCCGCCGGCGGAATCCTCGCGGGTCAGGTGGATCTGGCCCGCCAGCGCCGGCAGCACGCGCGAGACCACCGCCCGCGCCGCCTGCAGATCGCCGCCCGGCTCGCCCGCGAGCGATGCGGCCGGAGGGACTGCCGCCAGCAGCATGCCGGCCAGACACGGCAGCACGCGCACGGCCTCAGAACCCCGTGGTCAGGGTGAGGATGACCTGCGGTCCGGCGCCCACGAAGTAGGTGGGGGCCGAGCCGGCGATGGTGGTGCCGAACACGCCGCGCGTGGCGTGCGCGGCACCGGTATAGCCGTACACGCCGGACAGGAAATCGTTGTCGGTGAAGTTGGTGAGGTTGAGCTGGATCTGCGGATGCTGGGCGAAGCCGAGCGTCCGGAACCGGTAGCCGAGCGTCATGTTGGCGACCGCGTAGGCGGGAAGGCTCTCGTCGTTGATGAAGGTCGAGTACTGGCGGCTGGCCCAGTTGGCGAACAGGTTCCCGAACAGGCGGCCGTCGTCGTAGCTGATGCCCACCGAGCCGCTCAGGGTCGGGCTCAGCACCTCGCTCTTGCCCTTGGTCGGCAGGTAGTCGCCGCCATCCTCGATATCGTTGCCGATGCTGGTGTGCAGGTACTGCAGCGACAGATAGGGGCTGAGATGGTGCCAGGGCCTGACGCCGAGCTCGAGCTGGCCGCCGCGGATGGTCTCGCCGCCGACATTGATCGGCTGCGAGATCAGCACGCCGCCGATATAGTTCGAGGAGGTGATCTGGTGGTCGACCAGGTTGTAGTTGAACAGCGCGAGGGAGACGTTGACCGGCCCGTCATGCCGGTAGCCCAGCTCCTCGCCGATCGCGTATTCGGATTTGGGATCGGTGTTGCGCGACTCGACCGGCTTGCCGCCGCCGGTCGGGTCGAACAGGTCGACATAGATCTCCTCCGAGGAGGGGGCGCTGAAGGCGGTGGTGACGTCGGCGTAGACCTGGTCGTGCGGCGTCAGCCGATAGCTGACCGAGGCGCGCGGCAGCGGCTCGGCGACGTTGCCGCCGTTGGCGTAGTTCTCGCCCGGGATCAGGTTGGTGGCGACCCGCTGCAGCATCACCTCGCGGAAGCCGGCATCGAACACCAGCCGATCATCCAGCATGGCGTAGCGGTCCTCGACGAAGACCGCGTTGGTCTGCTGCTTGAAGTTGATGTTGTAGCCGGTCAGCACCTGGCCGTTGATCTTGATCGGGTCGTCGCCGCGATCGTTGGGCACGTTGCCGTCGAGGTCGACGGTGGTGAAGCTTTCGAGCTCGGTATGCTGGAGGTAGGCGTACCAGTAGCCGGTGCTGAGCGTGTTGCCGCCGCGGGTCCAGGCGAGGCGGCTGGTCACGCCGGTGGAGGCCTCGTCCTCCCGGTCCACGGTCTGCTCCGTCAGCGTGCCGCCGGTGGCGAAGGGCTGGTCGAGCGAGGCGATCGGGACGGTGCCGAAATCGCTGCCGTTCTGCTGCAGCAGCTCCGGGTAGCCGTAGATGCCGGTATCGGACACGTAGTACGGCGTCACGTCGAGCGTCAGCTGCGGGTCGAGGTGCAGGTGCACCGGGACGCTGCCGATCAGGTCCTCGCGATACTGGTACTGCAGCTTGTAGTAGCTCGTGTCGCCGGGCGTGTAGTCGGCGTTGTAGTTGAACGAGGTGCCGAGGGCGTTGAACTGGGCCAGGGTCGGGTAGTCCAGCGAGTTGTTCCGCTGCGCGTCCCAGCCGAAATTGACCGCGACCTGGTCGCCGTCGCCCCATTCCTTGAGCGCCTTGAAGTCGACATGGTGCCGGTCGGTGTGGCCTGGACCGCGGATCGCGTCGTACTGGGTGTTCGAGTAGGACGCGAAGGCGCGCACGCCGCTCTGGCCGATATCCCCGGTCTCCAGCCGGACGAACTCGCGTTGCAGGTCGGCGGTGCCGTAGCTGAGGTCGAGCAGACCGCCGGCATGGTGGCTCGGATTAACCGTGTCGACCTTCACCTGGCCGCCGGCGGCGCTGTAGAACGGCGCCGCGATGTCGCTGCTGCCCTGGGTGAGCGTCACCGAGGCGATGTTGTCGGTGTCCACCATGTCGGCGGTGAAGACGTTGCCGTTCACCGGATCCTGGATCGGGATGCCCTCCAGCTCGAAGCCGAGCTCGGACTGGGTCAGGCCGCGCACGGTGACCTCGTCCTGCTGGCTGGCGCCGAACGGATCGGTGGCGCCGCCGACCACGCCGGGCAGTCCCGAAAGCAGGACGCTCGGACTTGTGGCGGGGCTCTGCTTGGCGATGTAGTCGCGGGTGATGCCGCTCTGCGAGCGGGGCGCGGTCTGCGCCGCCATCAAGCCGCCGCCTGGCGTCGTGTTGGTCACGCCGTTCGCGGTGCGTACGCCGGCCACCACGTCGATCTGCTCGGCGGAGGCGGCCGTCGCCACCGTGGCGGCGGGATGGGTGGCGGTCGGCCTGCCACGCCCAGGGGGATGTGCCGGGTGGCTGGCGGCGGTCGGATCGGGTGAAGCGGCCGGCGCGGCGCGCGGCGACGCCGGCACGCCGTCGGCCACGATCAGCACGCTGCAGCACAGCACCATGCGTCGTGTCCTGATCCTCATGCCGCTCTCCCGGTGCCAGCGCGTCTGCTCGTCCGGGCAATCTGTGTGGCCGGAATGATCCCGCGCAAGCAAAATGCGTCGAACTGTGCAAGAAGATGCACGAAATCTCTTAAAACGATCATGATGTGAGCATATTCTGCGCTGATAGGCAGGGTTGCGGCTAGATCATGGGCAGATCTGCCCCATGCCGGCGACGGCGCCGCATCCGCACTGAAAATCGCTCAAAACGATCATCCGCGTGCTTGACGATCGCCGCCCTCCTGCCCGACCCTGGGCGCGCAGGACGATGATGCGGAAACGTCGTTGCTCCGGCGGCAGGATCGAGCCAAACCACGTCATGCAAGCCGTCCGTCTGACCCAGATCCGGCACTACCTCTACACGCGCGGCAGCACCGGGATTCACGAGCTGGCCCAGGCGATGGACGTCTCGCTGGCCACCCTGCGTCGCGACCTGCAGCGCCTGGAGGAACAGGGCGGCGTCACCCGCACCCATGGCGGCGCCGCGATCGCGGGCTCCACCGGCACCGAGCTCGCCTTCTCGGTTCGCGAGGGCGACGGGCTGGCGGTCAAGCGCGCCATCGCCGAGGCCGCCTTCGCCTGGCTGCGCCCGCGCAGCGCGGTGTTCCTCGATGCCGGCACCACGGTGCTGCAGCTGGCCAAGCGGCTGCGGCTGACGCCGATGCCGCTCACCGTGTTCACCAACAGCCTGGCGGTGGCGGAGGTGCTGTTCGGGATCGAGCCGGTGCAGGTGTTCATGCTGGGCGGCCGGCTGCGGCATGAGAACAAGTGCGTGGTAGGCCCGCTCGCCGAGCAGGCGATCGAGGGCTTGTGGTTCGACCAGCTCTATCTGGGCGCCAGCGCGGTACAACCCGACGATGCCGTCGCCACCCCGGACGGCGAGGAAGCCCGTCTGAACGGCTCGATGCTGAAGCGCTCGTCGGAGCACGTGCTGCTGGTCGACAGCAGCAAGTTCGGCCGGCACGCCACCTACCGGGTGGCGCTGCTCAAGGACATGTCGCACGTCATTACCGACGACGCGCTGTCGCCGTTCTGGACCGCCCGATTACGCCAACTCGAGATCCCGGTCACCCGCGCCGTCGGCACGGAGGACTCGTGAGCCGGCCGCACCGCGCGCGGCCGGTCCCTTTGGCGGATGACGCGGCATGAAGATCCTGATCCGGCCCGACGCGGCTGCCGTCTGCGGCCTGGCGGCCCGGATCCTGGACGATCAGCTGCGCCGCGATCCGGGCGGCGTGCTGGGCCTGGCCACCGGGCGCACCACCGAGCGGATCTATGCCGCCCTGCTGGCCATCCACGCGATCCGGCCGCTCGACCTGTCACGCTTCGCCAGCTTCAACCTCGACGAGTATGTCGGTCTGCCGCCGGAGGATCCGCGCTCCTACCGCGCCTTCATGGCCCGCCACCTGGCTCGTCCGCTCGACCTGCCGCCCGGCCGCGTCCGCCTGCCGGACGGCATGGCCGCCGATCCGGACGAGGAAGGCGCGCGCTACGAGCGCCGCATCGCCGAGGCGGGCGGGATCGAGCTGCAGCTCCTCGGGCTCGGCGCCACCGGGCATATCGGCTTCAACGAGCCGCTTTCCGCGTTCCGCTCCCGCACCCGTGCGGTGACGCTGGCGCCGCTGACGCGTCGGCAGAACGCCGCCATGTTCGGCGGCGATCCGGCCGCGGTGCCGGCGCGCGCGATCACCATGGGCATCGCCACTATCCTGGAGGCCCGTCGCATCCTGCTGGTGGTCACCGGCGCATCGAAGGCGGCGATCCTGGCGCAGGCGATCGAGGGACCGCTCACGGCGATGATCAGCGGCTCGGCGCTGCAGGCGCATGCCGACTGCCTGGTGCTGACGGACGAGGCAGCCGCTGGCCGCCTCGCCCAGCGCGCCTATTACGACGAGCTTGCGCGCGGCGATCCGGAGCTGGTCGCCCTGTTGCGGCTTGGGTCCGCTTGACCCTGCAAGACCCGGGCTCTGCCCTGGACCCGCTCAAGGCGAAGCCTTGAGAATCCATCTACAAGAGGTTTCCAAAGGCGAGCCTTTGGCGATCGAGCCGCGAAGCGGATCGATGGGGGCGGAGCCCCAACCTTAACCTTCGGCAGGCTCGGCGCGCAGGCGCTGCAGCATCGAGGCGATCACCGTCCGGTCCGCCGGCCCGGCTGCCGCCGGCAGCCGGCAGGAGGCATGCACCTCGCCGACCCCGGTTCCGGCCACCAGGGCGGCCACCGTGTCCGGCGTCACGCCGCCGCCGGCCATGATGCCGATCCGTCCGCCGGCGGCGCGGACCTGGGCGGCGAGCACGGCCGCACCATCCACCGCCCGGACCGCACCGCCGGCGCTCAGCACGCGCTCGAAGCCGAGCCCGATCGCCGTCTCCAGCGCCTCGATCGGGTCGGGCACCAGGTCGATCACCCGGTGCAGGGTGCGGCCGAGGCCGCCGCAGGAGGCGAGCAGCCGGTGCAGCATCGGCGCGTCGAGCCGTCCGTCCGGCAGCGCCGCGCCCAGCACCACCCCGGCCAGTCCCGCCTGCCGCATCGAGGCAATCTCGACCTGCATTGCCGTCTCCTCGGCCGGCGAGAACACGAAGCCGCCTTCGCGCGGCCGGATCATCGCGTAGACCGGTATCGGACAGCCACGCGCCGCCGCCACCAATCCGGCCGGCGGGGTGATCCCGGCCACCGACAGGGCGCCGCAGAGCTCGATCCGCCGCACCGGCAGCGACGCGGCCGCGTCCAGTCCGGCCACGCTGTCGACGCAGACCTCCAGCCCGATCATGCGGGCAGGCGCGCCGAGGCGACCGGGCGCGGGCTCCACACGAAGTCGGCATCGAACGGGAACATCGGCCGGGTCCGGCGCAGGCTGCCGAGCCGCTGCACGTCCTGGTCGACTACGCCGGGAGACAGCGCCAGCAGCGACGGGGCGGCCAGCGGCGCCAGCTCCGGCGACAGGTAGCCCGACTTGACCACCAGCACCCGGCAGGCGCGCGGATCGAGCCCCAGCCGCTCGAAATCGGCAAGATGATGGTAGGGGCGGCGCCGCGCTGCCAGCACCAGCTGCACCCCGTCCAGCGCGATCACCGCCTCGCGGTCGGCGGCCTCCGGGCCGGACTGCAGCCGACGCACCATCCCCTCGATCGGCAGCGCCCGGCTGCCGGCCGCATCGAGGCTGGCTCCCACCCTCACCGAGATGCGCCGGCCGACCCCGGCCGCGAACGCCGCCTGTACCGCCGGCGCATCCGCGATCGAGGCCAGGATCACCCCGTCGAGCCCGGCCTGCAGTATCGCGCGCAGCAGGTCGGCGCGGTCGCCGACGCCGCCTCCGGTCGGATTGTCGCCGGAGTCGGCCAGGATCACCGGTCCGGTGTCGGCCGCGGCCGCCAGCGCCACGCATTCGGCGATGCTGCCGGCCCGGCTGCCGAACCCGAATCCGCGCCGGGCCGCCCACATCCGCGCGGCGAGTGCGGCACTCTCCCGCAGCAGCCCGGCGCGATCGGTTCCGGTCAGCACCGCCGCCGCGGTGGCGCGCGGCTCGTCCGCCCAGACGTAGCCGATCATCAGCGAGGCGTCCCAGATGCCGGGATCGGCCTCGATCGCCGGCAGCCCGGCATAGAGCCCGGCCGCCGGCTGATCCACCGTGCTGGTGCGCTCGCCGGGCAGCAGCACCGGCACCGGCGTCCAAGCCACCCCCGGCCGCACCCCGTCTTGGAGGCTGCGCACCAGCATCGAGAACGCGCGGCGCATGGTGTCTTCGACGTCGACATGCGGCGCCGTGCGATAGGTCGAGAACATGTCGATGCTGTCGACGATGCGCTGCGAGACGTTGCCGTGCAGGTCGGTGCTGATCGCGATCGGGCAGTCCGGGCCGACCACCGTTCGTGCCCGCGCGATCCAGTCGCCCTCGGCATCCTCCATCCCGGTCACGAACATCGCCCCGTGCATCGCAAGGTAGAGCCCGTCCAGCGGCAGGCAGGCGCGCAGCCGCTCCAGGAACTCGTCGCGCAGCGCGCGATAGACCGGGGCCGCCACCGGGCCGCCCGGGATCGCGCGCGCATGCAGGGTCGGCAGGATCCGGGCCGGAAACGCATCGAGAAAGCGGAACCCGTCGGCTCGCGGCAACACCTCGCCGCGCAGCACCGAGAACGCCGCCATGCCGGTCTCGACCGGGTTATAGGTGCTGCACTCGATATGGATGCCACCCACCGCAATCCGCATGAACTCCCTCTCCTTCCGTAAAGGTTTCCAAAGGCAAGCCTTTGGCGGGGCTTGGGGCCGAGCCCCGATCCAAACCCTCCACCAGGCACCAAGTTGACGTCGAGAGTTCAGGTGTCGAACATCACCCACGATGATCCGTGCTCTCCTCCGGCTGCTGCCTGCAGGGGCGCTGGCCCTCGCCCTGCCCGCCTCGGCCGCCGGCTCGAGCCTGCGGATCATGCAGTCCGAGGCGCCGCGATCGATGGACCCGGCCAACCAGACCGCGACCTTCACCGCCTCGGTGCTCGACCCGCTCTACGAGGGGCTGGTGCGCCTGCAGCCGGACGGTCGGGTCACGCCGCTGCTCGCCACGAGCTGGAGCCAGAGCGCCGACGGGCTCGACTGGCGCTTCCCGCTGCGCGCCGGGGTGTGCTTCCATGACGGCAGCCCGCTCGATGCCGAAGCCGCAGCCGCCTCGTTCCGGCGCCTGCTGTCGCCGACGCGCGGCCTGGCCGGCGCCGGGCGGTTCGCCGAGATCATCGCGGCCGTGCAGCCGGACGGCGAGGCGCTGCGGATCCGGCTGCGTCGCCGCTATGCCCTGCTGCCGGTTCTGCTGGCGCAGAGCCAGGCCGCCCTGGTCTCGACGCAGGGCGGGCGGGACGGCAGCCTCGACCGGCTCGCCGACGGCACCGGGCCGTACCGGCTGCTTCGCTGGGCCAGCGGCGACGCGGTGGAG
>CAXUCM010000014.1:0-21319 GCA_964249315.1 uncultured Acetobacteraceae bacterium
ATGTCGACCAGAACCGTAAGCAGATCTCCAACCTGGGCCGCACGCTGGTCGCGAAAGAACGCCCGGCTGCCCGGCCGCCATAAGCTCGCGGATTCCACAGGCGTCGGCTGCGGCGGGGGCATCGGCATGGTCAGCGGCCGGTAGTCCCGCGCCTGGGTCGGATCCGTGATCGCCGTCATGGCCGGCGGCCGGCCCAGATCGGACAGCCGGTCCAGGGCACCACAGCCTGAAAGCAGCCCGCTCACGAGCAGCAGCACCGTCCATGATGTTCTGCGCCTCATCGCGTTGATCCCCGCTGACCGGACGACGCCGTCGTCCCGCCGAGACTGTAGGGGCTCGGCAGCCCGGACTGTTGTGATGCCAGAATGACGGGCGTGCTGGCAGGATCGACCTGGACCGTGCCCGGACCGGTTACCCGTGCGACCACGACCGTGCGTGACTCCGGATTGAGGATATGGATGCGGTCGTCGAGCGCGCCGGTCTCGATCGCCTGGCCCTTGGTGGTGAGCAGCAGGCCCGGGCTGTCCAGCCGGAGCAGCACCGGCATGCCGCGTAGCACGAGGTCCGGCCGTTCAAGTTCATCCAAGGACAGCGGAGCCCCCGCCATCGTCCGGTGTCGTAGCGCGAGCCCGAGCCCGTCCCGCGCTGCCAGCAGGATACGCTCTCCGACCAGGCCCTTGCGGACGCGTTGGGACTGCAGATCGGAGGACTCCAGGATGCTGCCGGCATCCATCGCGTGGACCAGCACCGGGATGGCGACCATCTCCTGCGCGGTCCCGGGGATCCGGACCCGAAGCGGATCTGTCCCGGCAGCATCGAACAGCAGGCTCGCCACGAAGCGACCGCTGCCGTGATCATATTCCATGCTCTCGATCTCGGGGGAACCCGTGAACTCGGCCGGAACCAGAAGGCTGTCAGAGCTGCCGAGCGTAATTTCAACGTCCGCGGATGCGCCGGCTTCTCCGAGAGCCCGCCGGATCAGCGGCAGCATCTCTTCCCGGTCGACCCGACGCCCCTTGCGCTCGATGACCACGCGCACCACGAGCGGCCCGGGTTGCCATTCGACCCCGAACTGCTCCGCGATGGCAGCGAGCTGCGGTTGATCAACGATGATGCGGCCGCCTGGCGCCGGGCCGGGACCGATGTCGCAATCCTGGCCCGGCAGCAGCCCGGTGAAAAGGTCGGACAGCATGACCGAAGCGGACCGGATGACGCTGAGCGTCCTCGGCTGTGCCGCAAGACCGGCGTCCGGCAGGCCGACCACGCCGAACGCCAGCGCTGTCAGCCACGCGCGGACGAACCTGCGTCCGTTCATTTCAGGTTGGTCAGCGTCTGCATCAGGTCATCCGATGCCGTGATGACCTTGCTGTTCATCTCGTAGGCGCGCTGCGCCGTGATCAGGTTGGTGATCTCCGAGACGACGTTGACGTTGGATCCTTCGACGAACCCCTGCATGACGCTGCCGAAGCCGGGCGCACTCGGCGCACCGGTCGTCGGGTTGCCGGACGCTGCAGTCTGCAGCAGCAGGTTGTCGCCCTGGGCGTCGAGACCGGCCTCGTTCGGAAATGTCGCGAGCTGGATCTGGCCGACGGTCTGCGGCGCGGTCTGGCCCGCGATGGTCGCTTGCACCTGGCCCGAGACGTTGATCGTGACACTCTGCGCGTTTGCCGGGACGGCGATGCCCGGCACGACCGGATAGCCGTCCGACGTCACGATCGTGCCGTCCGCGGCGAGCGCGAAGGTGCCGTCCCTGGTGTAGGCGACGTCGCCGGACGGCAACGTCACCTGGAAGTAGCCGTTGCCCTGGATCGCGAGATCCAGGCTGTTGCTGGTCTGCTGGAGTGTGCCCTGCTCGCTGATGCGGTAAATCGCCGCCGTCTTGACGCCGAGACCGACCTGGGCGCCGGCGGGAACCAGCGTGCCGTTGTCGGAACTATTGGAGCCGACGCGGCGCAGGTTCTGGTAAATCAGATCCTGGAACTCGGCCCGACGGCGCTTGTAGCCGGTCGTCGTCATGTTGGCGATGTTGTTGGAGATGACCTCCACGTTGGTCTGCTGTGCCTGCATCCCGGTGCCGGCGATATCAAGTGCGCGCATGATCTTCTCCTGCTTGTCGGACGCGGCCGAGGGTCGCTCAGCTCTGCAGCTGGGTAATCTTGTCGATCGTGCTTTGTTGCCGATCCGACTCGCTCTGGACGAACTGGGTGACGAACTGGAAGTCCCGCTCCGCCTGCATCATCTGGGTCAGCTCGTTGATGGGCTGCACGTTGCTCTCCTCGACGGCGCCCTGCACGACCTTCGGCTGCGTCGCCGGCTGCGACGGCGCATCGCTGCGAAACAGCTTCCCGCCCTCCGGGAACAGCCGGTTGGTGTCGCTGACCTCGACGACGCCGATCTTGGCGATCCGCCCGTTCTCGCCGCTGATCGTGCCGTCCGAGGCGATCTGGATGCGGCTCTCGCCGGCCGGCAACTGGATCGGGCTGCCGCCGGAATCGAGCAGGGCATTGCCGGAGGCATCGGCGACGGTGCCGTCGGTCTGGAGCGCGAAGCGGCCGGCTCGCGTCAGACGCGTCCCGTTCGCGGTCTGGACCGTAAAGTAGCCGCTGCCGGCGAGCGCTAGGTCGAGCGGGTTGCCGGTCTGCGTGAGCGAACCCGCCGACTGATCACGGTAGGTCGCGCGATCCTGCGTGAATGCCAGAACCTCGCCGCCGGGTGCGGTGTGGACGCCCTTCTGGCCGACCAGGAAGTCGCTGAAAAGCACGCGCTCGGCCTTGTAGCCGACGGTATTCGCGTTGGCGATGTTCCCTGCAATAACATCCATCGTGCGCTGCTGCGCGTCGAGCCTGGAAAGCGCGATGTAGGTCGGGTTTTCCATGTCGCATCCCTGTAAGCAGGCCCATTTTGCGATCGAAACCCTACCAAAACGTTATCAACTCCTGCCGGAATGCCGCTATGATCTGGTGACGAGTTCTTAACTTCTCTGCTTCAGGCTGCTCGTGCCCGGCCAAAGCGACGGGAACAATCGGATCTTGCGTTCTCGGGAAAGACCTTGATGAGCAGCATGGCGGTGGCGACCGAAGCGGAGGAGGCATCCAGGCCGCCCGTCAAGTCGGGCGGCAAGCGCAAGCTGCTGCTGATGGCTCTCCCCGTTCTGCTCGCCGTGCTGGCCGGCGGCGGCCTCTGGTTTTCCGGCATGTTGACGCACCGTGGAGCCGCCGCGGCCAAGGGCGGCAACGCGGCAGTGTCGATGACTCCAATCCTCGTCGACGTGCCGGACATGGTCACGAATCTCGATAATGGGATACGGCGTGCCATGTTCATAAGATTGAAGGCAAGGATCGAAGTGAACGGTCCCGCCGACGGCGCCGTCATCAACGAGAACATGCCGCGTATCCTGGATGCGTTTCAGACCTATCTGCGTAGCATGCGCCCGGACGAGATCCACGGCGCGGAAGGCACGTATCGGCTGCGCGAGGCGCTGATGAACCGCATCGACATGATCGCAGCACCAGTGCGGGTGCTCGACGTGCTGTTCGTCGAGATCCTCATCCAGTGAGCGAGTCCGACGAGGATATGGCGGCGGCCTGGGCTGCCGGCCTGGAGGACGAGGACGCGCCCGTCGAAAGCGCTCCTGCGGCAGAGCCGACGGAGCCGGCGCGCATCCTGAACCAGGCCGAGATCGACTCGCTGCTGGGTTTCGATGATGCCGGTGACGATGACGGATCCTCGAGCGGGATCGAGCGCATCATCAGCTCCGGACTGGTATCGTACGAACGCCTGCCGATGCTCGAGATCGTCTTCGACCGGCTCGTCCGGATCATGTCGACGAGCCTGCGAAACTTCACCAGCGACAATGTCGAGGTCTCCATCGACAACGTGGTTTCCCTGCGGTTCGGCGACTACCTGAACTCGGTGCCGTTGCCGGCGATGTTCGCCGTCTTCAAGGCGGAGGAGTGGGAAAATTACGGCCTGATGGTGATCGATTCCGCGATGATCTATTCGATCGTCGACGTGCTGCTGGGCGGCCGCCGCGGCACCGCTGCGATGCGTATCGAGGGTCGTCCCTATACGACGATCGAGCGCATGCTGGTGGAGCGCCTGATCCGGGTGGTCCTGGCTGATCTGTCCGCGAGCTTCGATCCGCTCTGTTCGATCAGCTTTCGCTTCGAGCGCCTCGAGGTCAACTCCAGGTTCGCTGCCATCTCCCGGCTGTCGAACGCGGCCGTGCTGGCGAAGCTGCATATCGACATGGAAGATCGCGGCGGACGCATGGAGCTTCTGCTGCCGTACGCCACCCTGGAACCCGTGCGCGAACTGCTGCTGCAGCAGTTCATGGGCGAGAAGTTCGGCCGCGACTCGATCTGGGAGACGCATCTGGCGGAGGAGCTCTGGAGCACCGAGGTCGATCTGGACGTCGTCCTCGACGAACAGCCGATGCGGCTGTCCGACATCATCGCGCTCAAGCCGGGTGACCAGTTCACCTTGCGACAGGGCCCGGACGCCCCGGTGCAGCTGCGTTGTGGCCAGGTCACCCTGTTCGAAGGCCGGGTCGGCAGGCGCAAGAACCAGATTGCGGTCCGCATCGATCAGGTTCTGGGGCGGCCGCACGGCCCTGCCGACATCATCACCCTGCGTCGTTCCTGAGAGGCATCAAGCATGAACGACGTGCAGTGGTGGCTTGAGATCATCTTGACCGGGCTTCTGGCCGTCACCCTGTTCCATGCGTTGCGGCTGGAGAAGGCACTCGGTGTGCTGCGTCGGGATCGCGCCGCGCTGGAGGAGCTGATCGCCGGTTTCAACGACAGCACACGTCAGGCCGAGGGCGGCATAGACCGGCTTCGCGCTGTGGCCGAAGGAGCCGGAAGACAGATCGCCCGCCATGTGGATCAGGCAAAGGCGCTGAAGAGTGATCTCGCCTTCCTGACGGAACGCGGGGAGCGGCTCGCCGACCAGCTGGATGCTCTGGTCCGACAGGGCAGGCCGCTGCACGAGCCTGCTCCGCTCGGCATCGCCGGCAGCGCGAGGCCGCAGCCGGTCGCAAGCCCGGCTCCCGCCGAGAACGGCGAGGCGGATGGTCGGGTGAGAAGCCAGGCGGAGCGGGAACTGCTTCGCGCATTGCGGATGGCGCGGTGATGGCCATCCTGTCGCGTCTTGCCGCCCCGAGACTGTTGCCGCTGACGATCCTGGTCATGCTGTTGTTGCTGGCCGCCAAAGCGGCCACGTTCGCGAAGGATGCCGGAGCGGCGCTCGGCCTCACGTCGGACGCCGCACCGGCGCCTCTGCAGCCGCTTGCGCAGCCGCCCGCCGGATCGCAAGCACCGACCCTGATCAATCCTCCCCCGCCGGCTACCGAGGCGAAAGAGAGGGCGTTGCTTCAGGATCTTCGCAAGCGCCGGGAGGCACTCGATGCGCGAGAGCATGCTCTCGACGAGCGCAGCAGCGTACTTGAAGCAACCGAGCTGCGATTGCAGAGCAAGCTCGACCATCTCGCCGAGCTGCAGGCAAAGCTCGACCAGCTCGATACCGCGCGCAAGCAACGGCAGGATGCGAACTGGGATGGCCTGGTAAAGGTCTACCAGGACATGAAGCCGCGCGATGCGGCGGCGATCTTCGACGTCCTCGACATGCATGTCCTTTTGGAGGTGCTGGATAGGATGAACGACCGCAAGGCGGCAGCCGTGCTTGCAGCGATGCAACCGGAACGAGCTCGTCTCGCGACGCAGATGCTCGCAGAGATGCGGTCGCGACGGGACCTGATCATGCCGGCGGCGCTGGAAAGCGAGCAAGCCATGACGAAGCCTCGCTAGAGATTTCTTGTGTTCAGAACAGTAACAAACGCGCTTCGACGATAGCAGGGTCATGAAGGTAGCCTACCATGCATGATGCGAAGATACTCTCCGGACGTATGGCGACGTTGCAGGCGCGATATCCGGATGGCAAATGCGCGATGGTCACCGACGTGGTGCTGGCCGTGCTTTCCAGCATGAAGGGAGACATCACCCTGCGCGAGACCGCCCTGCTCCATGAGATCGGGGCACTCGGCGAAGCCGTCGCGACGGCGCGGGAAGAGATCGTGGCCCTGAAAGTCGATGACATCACGGCAAGCTATATTCCCTCGGCAACCGATGAGCTCGACGCGATCGTCTCGCATACCGCTGCTGCAACGGAAACCATCCTCGAGGCCTGCGAGACGCTCGATCTCCTCGGGGTGGCGCTGCAGGGCGAGGCCGCGCGTAGCCTTCATGAAGCGACGGTGAAGATCTACGAATCGTGCAGCTTCCAGGACATAACCGGACAGCGGATCACCAAGGTCGTCGCTGCGTTGAAGACGATCGAGGCAACGGTCGCGCGGATCGTCGCCACGTTCGGCACTGCCATGAGCCAAGCTCGTCAGCTTCCGGAGGCTCCAGAGCCTGATCGGCTTCTCAACGGACCGCAGCTTCCTGCAAGTGCCATGGACCAGTCCGACATCGACCGGTTGCTGGCGAGCTTTGATTGATCTTGCCGGGCGATCACGTGACCCGGCTGATACGTTCGCTTGCTCTCGCAGCCTGCATGTCTGCTTGCGTTCCGGGCCTTCATGCGCAGGAGCCGATCAGTCCGGGCAAGCCGCTCCGATCCGGCGGAGGTGGCGAGCAGGCCTTGCTGCAGCTTTTCGGTGATGCGGCGATCCAGTCGCGCGAGGCCAGCCTCTACTTCCATCACGTAGCTTCACCGTCCCGCATGCAGCGACGTCGTCAGCCCGGTCGCGCCGACCGCGTCCAGGTGTCGGCTGCCCGGCAGCCCGAGATGGTGGGTGCGCCGCACGCTGCGGGAGCGCTTGCGACAGGAGATATCCTGCCCGGCCTGCCTGGCAATCTGATCGCGGTCGTGGAGGACGCTCCGGGAGCCCGGACGATGCGCGCCTCGGCATCGGACCCGCCTGCTTCAGGGCGCCCCGTGCCCGTCGGGGAAGGGCCACAGCCGCAAAGTCCCGGCCCGGTGGCGCTCACCGCGACCATCCGTCAGGGCGATCCGGTCGCGGACCGGGGTTTGCTGCTGCCGTTCGAGAGCGGCGTTGGCGCTGCCGCCTTCAGCAGAGGGGACGAGATCCTGATCGTCTTCGACGCGCCGCGCCCGCTCGACCTGTCGGCCGTGCAGGATGATCCGCTGGGCGCGCGATCTTCAATCGAGCTTTTGCCTGAGGCGACGATCGTGCGTCTTCCTGGCCATCGTGCTGATGCAATCGGTCTTCGGCGCGTGCCGAGCGGTTGGCTCGTTCAGCGAGCTCTTTCCGTCGATAGCGCCAGGTCGATCCTGCCGGCACCCGACGGCGCAGGCCTCAGGCTACCGGTCGACAGCCCGGGACGAACGGTGATCGTTCCGGATCCCGCGTCCGGCGGCAATCTGCTGGTCGGCACGTTGCGAGACGGTCGGGACGCCAGCCGCAGCACCCGTCACGCGAGCACGGCCACCATCGAGCAGACGATCCTCGGTATCGTGGTCGACCCGTTGTGCGACAGGCTTGAGCTTCGCCCGACCAGGGATGCGTTCCTCCTCTCCGGCATCCCCGCCGAGGCGATCGGTCGGCAAGCAGCGGCGCTGCCGATGGGGCTCCAGGGGAGTGAAGACGCCCCGGTCCGGATCCTGTCTCTGGAGCCGGGTGCCCCGGCGTCGTTGATGCGGCGTTTCAGGGACGCGAAAGCACAAGCTGCGGCCGCACCCGCCGAGGGACGTTTCCTGCTGCGGCTCCGTGCCGCCGAGGCGGCGCTCGCACTCGGTGACGGCACAGATGCCGCCACCATCATCCGCGTTGCCATGGCGGATGACGCACAGCACGCCGCTGCACTACGGCCACGCCTGATCGCCAGCGCGGCTGCCTTGCTCGATCACCAAGCCGACGCATCCGATCTGCTCGACGATGCCGGGCTCTCGGAACTCGGCGAGCCGGCGCTGTGGCGCGCCGTGAAGCTGGCCGGGCACGACCCGGCCTCGTCCGAAGCGGCGCGATTGTTCGCGGCGAACCTGGCACTCGCGCAATCTTATCCGGCGCCGTTGAGGACGCTTCTGCTCCCTCTCGCCGCCGAGAGCCTCGTGCGTGCCGGCAACGACATGCAGGCCCGGCTGATCGAACGGCTTGCCGAAGAACCATCGCTCGCGTTTGCCCGCGCGCTCCTCGAACGGCGGCACGGCCGGGCAAAGGCCGCCCTGGCCGTCTTGGATCGACTGGCGTCCTCCCCGGATTGGCGCCTGTCGGAAAAGGCAGCTGAAGAAGCGGTGTCCATACGTGAGCGACAGCCAGGGGCGGACAGCAGGAAGCTTGCCGACGAGATGGAGGCGCGGCTGCTTGATGCCCGGATCGTCGGGCGCGAGTGCGAGAGTCGGTTCCACCTGGCCGATCTGCGGATCCGGGCCAGGCAGTGGCAGAAGGCGCTGGGCCTGCTTCGCGAGACGGCTCGCCTCTGTCCCGAACAGGAGGCCGATGCGCGTCGTCGGGTCGGTGAGGCTCTCGAGGGGATCAGCGGCGTCCAGGCGGCGTCCGGCCAGGGCGAGGCGCTCGATCAGGCGGCGATGATCGAGAGCAATGCCGACATGTTGCTCGCTGGCGCCGAAGGCACGCAGGTGTCGCTGTTTCTCGCTGCCAGGCTGGCATCCCTGGATCTGCCGGAGCGTGCGGCCCCCATCGTGCAGAAGATGATGCAGGCCGCCGAGCCGGGCGCAGGTCGAGCCGAACTCGGCTTCGAACTGGCGACGCTCGCGTTCCAGCAGAACGATCTCGTCGGTGCGCAAGCGGCGCTGCGAGACTCTGACCAGGGGGGTCTGCCGGCGGGGCTTGCGACGTCCCGTTCGCTGATCCTGGCACGTGCCCTGGCGGGAGAGGGGCAACTCGACCAGGCGCTGGCAACCGTTGCACCGTTGCACACGGATGCCGCACTTGACCTGGAGGCCAGTCTGCACGGTCGGCTCGGCGATTGGGCGGGAGCAACGGACAGCCTGATGATGCTGGCGCAGCAAAGGCTGCCTGCGGCAGGCAGGCTGGATGTCGCAGGTCAGGATCTGCTGCTCAGGCTCGCCTCTGCCGCCTCACGGACGAAGGACAAGGCTCGCATCGAGCAGGTGCGTACGCTCGGCAGCAGCCGCTTCGCCGATACCGGCAAGGTGGCACTCTTCCGCCTGCTGACGTCCGATCCCGACACGGACGAAGTGAATCCGGCGCGGGACTCCGCCGAGGTGGCGGCGCTCCGGCATGCGTCCGGCATACTCGATGCGGTGGCGCAGTGATCGACTGCCGCGACCGGTTGAGCCGTTGGTCACGCTCAAGAAAACCCTTGCATCGCAGGGGTTGAGGACCTAAGCCAGCCCCCCTTAGCCGAAGGGGCGATCCCGCCCGACAGGCTGTCTGCTGGTTCGAGGGTACGTGATGAACGCACTTGCTCAACTGGGGATGGTCTCGGATACTCCGAGCAATAACCAGATCTTACAGGCTGTCGCGTCGCAAGCGGCGGATTGCAAGGATTATTTCGTCGAGAAGGACGGGATGAGGTTTGCGGGAACGCATCTCCTCGTTGACCTATGGGGCGCCTCCAACTTGAGCGATCCGGCAATGATCGACCGCACGCTTTGCGAGGCAGCGTTGGCTGCCGGTGCGACGATCCTGCACAGTCATTTCCATCATTTCCTGCCGAATGGCGGCGTTTCCGGGGTAGTCGTTCTGGCGGAAAGTCATATCTCGATACACACGTGGCCTGAGCGTGGTTTTGCCGCGATCGACATCTTCATGTGTGGCGCATGCGATCCGCATGATTCCGTTCCGGTGTTGCAGAGCACGTTCAAGGCGGAACGCATCGTGCTCGACGAGCAGCGTCGTGGGCGTGTGCGCTGACAGAACGGATGCCGACCGCGCCCTGGATCCGTGAGTCGCTTTACGACGGGTGGGAACAGCAATTCCGGGTCCGACGAGAGCTAGCCCGTGTCACGAGCTCGTTCCAGGACATCGTCGTGTTCGAAAGCGAGACGCACGGCCGCGTCCTCGTCCTGGACGGCGTGATCCAGATCACGGAAGCCGACGAGTTCGTCTACCAGGAGATGATCGCGCACGTGCCGATCGTCGCCCATGGCGCCGCGGAGAATGTCCTGATCATTGGTGCCGGCGATGGCGGCGTGCTTCGCCGTGTCCTGCAGCACGCAGGCGTGCGACGCGTGGTCATGGTCGAGATCGATGGTGAGGTCATTCGTCTGGCTCGGGAGTTCATGCCAGCCATCGGCGGCGATGCCTGGAATGACCGTCGCGCCGAGATCATCGTCGGCGACGGCGTGGACTACGTCGCGAAGGCGGCGACGGCATCAGTCGATATCATCATCGTGGATAGCACCGATCCGATCGGCGTCGGTGAGCCGCTTTTCACCGACGCCTTTTACGAGGCGTGCGCCCGGGTGCTGAGCGTCGATGGCATCATCGTCAACCAGTGTGGGGTCCCGTTCATGCAGGCTGACGAGCTGCGACAGACAAGTCAGCGCCGGGCAAGGTTCTTCCAGCATGTTTCGGCCTATGTGGCCGCAGTGCCGACTTATGTGGGCGGTTTCATGACGCTTGGAATTGCTGCGAAAGGCGCGGGCTTCGCGACCTTCGATATCGGCACGATCACCAGACGTGCGGCTGACGCCGGCATCCTCGGGACCACGAACTATTGGACGCCTGAGATACAGGTGGCCGCGTTCAGCCTGCCGCCTTACATCGCACGGCACTTGCCCGGATCATAGCCGGTCGCGTCTGGCACGCCCTGCTGCCGGTTGCTACACACCATCGGACCCGGATCGCGTGCTTTCGACGGGCTGCGCAGTCTTCTCGACGTTCTCCGCACCTGCGCGGGTCCCGCCGACCTCGTCCGCGCCCTTCGCATCTGCAGTGCCAGGTACCTTGTGGTTGCCGGTATTCTGCTCGTCCGCAGTGTGAACGATGCTCTCTTCGGTGTGGGCCTGCTTCATGGTGGTTCTCCTGGCGTGCACAGGTCAACGTGTCACTGCCGGGAAGGTTCGGAGCCTATTGCGGGGCGAAGCTCTGCACCAGGCTGCCGGCGATCATGTGCCATCCATCGATCAGGACGAAGAAGATCAGCTTGAACGGCAGCGAGACGGCGCTTGGCGGCAGCATCATCATGCCCAGCCCCATCAACACGCTGGAGACGACGATGTCGATGACCAGGAAAGGCATGTAGAGCAGGAAGCCCATCTCGAAGCCGCGCCGCAGCTCGCCGATCATGAACGCCGGGACGAGTGCGCGCCACGGCGTGTCGTCCGCTGTCGGCGGTGGCGGCAGCTTGGCGATGTCAAGGAACAGGGTGAGGTCCGGCGGCCGGACGTTGAGCAGCATGAAGTGGCGGAACGGCTCTGCCGCCGCGCGAAGTCCCTGCATCTCGTCGATGCTGCCGGCGAGGAGGGGAGCGACGCCGGCCTGCCAGGATTGCAGCAGCACCGGCTGCATGACGAAGAAGGTAAGGAACAGGGCGAGGCCGATCATCACGGTGTTCGGCGGCGTCCCCTGTGCGCCGAGGGCACCGCGAAGCAGCGACAGCACGATGACGATGCGCGTGAAGGCGGTCACCATCACCAGCAGGCTCGGAGCCAGCGAAAGCAGCGTGATCAGCGCGGTAAGCTGCACCAGCCGACCGGTGGCTCCGGTCGCACCCGCATGGCCGAGATCGATGCTGACCGATTGCGCCTGCGCGAGGCCGCCGGCGAGCAGCATGATCGCGCCCGCTTGCAGGACGACGCGGCCGATACGGGATGGCAGGCGTCCGCGGCTCATCGCTCGGCCGTCTGCTTTGCCGCCGCGGACGGAAGCCAGCCGAGCAGCGTGTCGGAAGGGCCGCCGGTCAGGAGCAGCAGACGTTGGCCCTGGCAGTCGATCAGGCAGAGGCGGCGCTTCGCGTCGAGCGACAGCGACGCCTGCAGCGACAAGGCCGCGTTCGTCGAGGCGCGCGGACGCTGCAGGTCGACGAGGCGCGAGCCGAAGCGTACGAGCAGGATCATGCCGACCACGGCGGCAAGCGCCGCGGCGGCGGTCAGGACATCGTGGATCGGCACCGCTCCCCCGCATACGAGGCTTCGAGGAGCGACGTGGTCGTGTCGAGCTCGGCGCGCAGGGCAAGCAGATGCAGTCTCAGGCGGCTCGCATCCTGCTGGTCCAGACCGAGACACCTGGCGCAGAGCTGGGCGACCTGCGCATCGAGCCCCTCGAGGCATACCTTGCGGCCGCCGAGCAGCAGGGCACGCGCGATCCGCAGGGTCTGGATGATGCCGTCCGCGAAGGCCGAAACCTCGAAGAGTGCCGTGCCGGCATCGAACGGAGCGAGTGGACGCGCGAGCATGCTTGTCATGCGAACAATGTGGCACAAGATCGATAACATTTCGATAGCGAAGTGAGCTGGGCGATGGCGGTCTGGTTAACCTTTTTGCAACGGTTGCGACCTACTATGCGAGCTTCGATTGAGGGAGAACCTCCGGCATGGACGTGTCTTCGACCGATCTGTTTGCCATGGCGCAGCGCAAGCTCGGCTGGCTGGAGAGCCGCCAGCAGGTGCTGGCGCGCAACATCGCGAACGCGGACACGCCGAACTATCAGCCGCAAGACGAGCGTCCCTTCGACGAGACGCTCTCGACCCTGTCGGTGACGCCGGTTCAGACCAGTCCGATGCATCTTGCAATCGGCGGCTCGGACCCGGGAGTCGTGGCGGTGCAGGGCGACTCGCGTTCGCCCGACGGCAACTCGGTATCCGTCGAGAGCGAGATGACCAAGGTTGCCGACACCGACAATCAGCAGCGCCTGGTGACCAACCTGTACAGCAAGTACATGTCGATGTTCGCCACCGCATTGGGGAAGGGCTAAACCATGGACATCTCCAGCGCGCTTGATATCTCCTCGGCCGGCATGGAGGCGCAGAGCGGTCGACTTCGCGTCATCGCCGAGAATCTCGCCAACCAGGATACGACCGGCTCGACGCCCGGGGCGGATCCGTATCGACGCAAGACCGTGACGTTCGCCGAAGCGATGGACCCTGTGGCAGGCACGCCCACGGTTTCGGTGCAGCGGATCGGGCATGACATGAGCGACTTCACGCTGAAATACGACCCGTCGCATCCCGCTGCGAACGCTCAGGGATACGTCAAGATGCCGAACGTCAACAGCTTCGTCGAGCTGATGGACATGCGCGAGGCGGAGCGTTCGTACAGCGCCAACCTCAACGTCATGCAGGCGACGCGCTCGATGCTGACCCGCACGATCGATCTGCTGAAATGAGTGCCGGTCCACTGGCGATGACATCCTCCGCGGCCGCGGGCGCCTATGCCAGGGTGCAGGGCGGCAGCGTGGGCGCGGTCGATGCCGTGCAGGACGTGTCGTCCGCGTCCGACGGCTCCGGCTTCGGCTCGACCTTGCAGCGTGCGTTGGACGGCGTGGTGCAGACCGGCCATGAGGCGGACGCCAAGGCGGCCGAGGGAATGAGCGGCGAGGGCAACATCACCGACGTGGTCATGGCGGTCTCGCAGGCGCAACTCGCGCTGCAATCGACGGTGGCGATACGCGACAAGGTGGTCCAGGCGTATCAGGACGTCATGAAGATGTCGATCTAGTGTCCTGCCTCCGAAGTTCGCTCCCCGAAGTTCGGAGAAAAGCAGGTCACTATCTTGTTGATTTGGCTAGTGTCCTCTTAGAACCTGAAGTCTGAAGGATCTCAGGTTCGGGACATTGGAGCGTTTTCCGTTCGCGTTCGCTCATGGAACCCGCTCCAGCTTGTTGTTTTAGCGAGCATCATCCGGTCAGACGATTTCATCTCACCGGATGATGCTCTAGGCCGAGAGATCCGAACCATGCAGCAGGGCGATGTGGCGCTCGTATTGCGCGACTTGTTCATGGTCGTGCTCAAGCTGGGCGCACCGGCCCTGGTGACGGCGATGGCGGTCGGGCTGGTGATCTCGCTGATCCAGGCGGTGACCCAGATCAACGAGACCACGCTGGCGTTCGTGCCGAAGGTGCTGGCGCTCGGAGCGGCACTGATGCTGGCAGGACCGTTCATGTACTCGACGCTGTCGGATTACACCCGCGCGCTGTTCGACCGCCTGATCGCCGTGGGCGGTCAGTGAGCCCGGGGGACCATGCGGTACTGGCCGACCTGCCGAACGTGGCGTTCGGGATCATGCTGGTGTTGTGCCGGATCAGTGCCGCGGTGATGGTGCTGCCCGGCTTCGGCGAGACCGAGGTGCCGGTCGTGCTGCGGGTTGGCCTCGCCGTCGGTCTGACCGTGCTGATCTATCCCGCGGTCGCATCGATCATGCCCGGCGCGGGCGGCGCCGGCCTGCGCGACGTCACGCTGATCGGGACGGAACTGGGGATCGGCCTGCTGCTGGGATGGCTGGCGCGGCTGATCGCGCTGTCGCTGCCGATCGCGGGTCAGATCATCTCGACCTTGATCGGCCTGTCCAGCGTGCTGCAGCCGGACCCGGCGCTCGGCTCGCAGACCACCGGCGTCAGTCGCGTGCTGGCGCTGGCGGCGCCGGTCCTGGTGCTGTCGTCTGGCTTGTACGCCTTGCCGATCGGCGCGCTTGCCGGCAGCTATCGGCTGATGCCGCCGGGAACGCTGTTCTCGGCCGGCGATGCGGCGCAGAGCGTGGCGGCGGCGACCGAGGGCTGCTTCGCGCTGGCGCTGCGCCTGGCAGCACCGCTGGTCCTCGCGGACTTCGTCTGGCAGTCGATGCTCGGGCTGCTGGCCAGGCTGGTGCCGTCCTTGCAGGTCTACAGCCTGTCCCTGCCGGGTCAGGTGCTCGGCGGGCTGCTGCTGCTCGGCCTGCTGATCGGACCCATCCTGCAGGTCTGGATGCAGGCGATGCAGGTCGCGTTCTCAAGCCTGCCCGGCCTGTAGGCCGATGGCGGAGGCGGAAAAGGACGATCGGACGGAGGCGCCATCGGCGAGAGCCCTAGCCAAGGCGCGCGAGGAGGGCCGGGTCGCTGTCTCCCGGGAGCTGCAATCCTTGTCCGGTCTCGGAGCCGGGGTGCTCGCCCTGATGATGGTGGTGCCGGGACAGGCGAGCCTGTTCGTCGCTCGCATGCAAGGTCTGATGGAGAATGCCGGCCGGATCGACGTCGCCGCCGGCGGCGGCCTGCTCGTCTGGCGCGAGACGATGCGGTTCTGTCCGCTGCTTGCCGGCCCGGTCCTGCTCGGAGCCGCTGCCGGTGCGTTGGCCATCGGAGTGGCGCAGACGGGTTTCCTGTTGCGGCCGCAGGCGTTGATGCCGCAAATCAATCGGCTCGACCCGAAGCGCGGCATCGCCCGGATCTTCGGTGGCGAGACCGCGGTCGAGGGGCTGAAATCACTGGCCAAGCTGGTGGCGTTCGGTGCCGCCCTCTGGCACGTGCTCGGCGGCTTGTTCGCGATACTGCAGCGCGCCGCCGGCTGGCAGGCGGCGACGCTGGCCAGCCGGATGACGCGACTGACCCTGGACGGGGTGCTGATGGTGCTCGCAGTGCAGGCCGGCGTAGCCCTGCTCGATGTCGGCTGGGTGCGATACAAGCACTACTCGGGGTTGCGGATGAGCCGGCAGGCGCTGCGCGACGAGCATCGCGAGAGCGAGGGCGATCCGCACGTCAAGGGCAGGATCCGGCAGTTGCGTCGTCAGCGTGCGGCCAAGCGGATGATGGCGGCGGTGCCGAAAGCCACCGTCGTGGTGACCAACCCGACGCACTACGCCGTGGCGCTGGCCTATGAGAGCGGCAGCAAGGCGGCGCCGAAGATCGTGGCGAAGGGCATGGACGAGCTCGCCGCGCGGATCCGCGAGGTGGCGCAGGACAGCAAGGTGCCGCTGGTATCGAACCCGCCGCTTGCGCGGGCGCTCTATGCGCTGCCGCTGGACGCCGAGGTTCCACGCGAACACTTCCAGGTTGTGGCAGGGATCATCGCCTATGTCTGGCGGCTGCGCCGGCCGCCGCCGGGCGCGCCGCCGATCCGTTAGCGGCAAACGGGAAGGGACACTGGCTATATCAACAGGATAGTGGCCTGTTCTCCCCGAAATCCGGGAGCGGATTTCAGAGGCAGGACACAGAGGCAGGACACAGAGGCAGGACACAGAGGCAGGACACGAGGAGTGGTTAGAAGCTTGCGATCTTGTTTTGTTCTGTTAGAACAGATCAGAACACTTACTTAATTTCCGTTGGTGTATCGATATGAGATTGCCTTTGTTCCGGCAGTCGCCTCGATTGCGGCACGGGGCTGCATTGTGACACTCTGAACACATATAATCTGGCGCGGCGGCGACGAAGTCGTACCTGCCGGGTCTGGGGAAGCAAGCATGGACAAGTCGAAGGCGCTCGAAGGAGCGCTCAGCCAGATCGAACGGGCCTTCGGGAAGGGCTCGATCATGCGCATGGGACAGCGACCCAGCGAGATCGCGGAGGTCGTCTCCAGCGGCTCCCTGGGATTGGACATCGCGCTCGGCATCGGCGGCCTGCCCCGCGGCCGTATCGTCGAGATCTACGGGCCCGAAAGCTCCGGCAAGACCACGATGGCGCTGCACGCCATTGCGGAGGCGCAGAAGCGCGGCGGCACCTGCGCCTTCATCGATGCGGAACATGCGCTCGATCCCGGCTATGCGCGCAAGCTTGGCGTCGACGTCGACAACCTGCTGATCAGCCAGCCGGATGCCGGCGAGCAGGCGCTGGAGATCGCCGACACGCTGGTCCGCTCGGGCGCAATCGACGTGCTGGTCGTGGACAGCGTCGCCGCCCTGGTGCCGCGTGCCGAGCTCGACGGCGACATGGGCGACAGCCATGTCGGACTGCATGCCCGCCTGATGAGCCAGGCGCTGCGCAAGCTGACCGGTTCGGTCTCGCGCTCGAACACCATGCTGATCTTCCTCAACCAGATCCGGCTGAAGATCGGCGTCATGTTCGGCAGCCCGGAGACGACGACGGGCGGCAACGCGCTGAAGTTCTACGCCTCGATCCGGCTGGACATCCGGCGTATCGGCCAGATCAAGGAGCGCGACGAAGTCGTCGGCAACCAGACCCGGATCAAGGTTGTCAAGAACAAGATGGCGCCGCCGTTCCGCCAGGTCGAGTTCGACATCATGTACGGCGAGGGCGTCAGCAAGATGGGCGAGCTGATCGATCTCGGCGTCAAGGCGAACATCGTCGAGAAGTCGGGTGCCTGGTTCAGCCATGACAGCCAGCGGATCGGCCAGGGCCGGGAGAACTCCAAGCAGTTCCTGCGTGACCACCCGGAGATGGCGGCCGTGATCGAGAAGCGGATCCGCGAGCAATCCGGCGTCGTCGCGAACGCGCTGATGGTGGCACCCGACGAGCAGGAGGCTGCCGAAGCCGCCGACTAGTGCCCTGCCTACTAATTTCGCTCGCCAATTTCGGAGACGAGCAGGCCACTATCTTATCGATCTAGCGAGTGTCCCGAACCTGAAGCCTGAGAGACTTCAGGTTCCAAAACAACAAGCGAGAGCGGGTTCCGTGAGCGAACGCGAACGGAAGACGCCCTAGGAATCCATGGTGTCGGCCGCTCGCGCGACGTGCCGGCGCAGCAAGGCTGCAAGATCATGCCAGGGCGGTATCGGGGCCGAGGGCGGACTGTCCTCGGTCTCGTCCGACATGGTGCGGTGCGCCTGCATCAGCGCCGCGATCAGGATGGGGCCGGTGGTGAGGTGACGCTGCATGCTGTCCTCGCTGCCGCATATGCGGGCTCGTCACTCTAACCGATAATGATAATGATTCTCAAGAGGGGCGCATCGGTCCGTTGAGCCTTGCCGTCGGCGATCCGGGATGCGAAGGAGTTCCCCATCGAAGCCGGCCATGCCGGTCAAATCGGGCGGGATCAGAGATGGCAAAGATCAAGGTGAAGGAACCGGTCGTCGAACTCGACGGCGACGAGATGACGCGGATCATCTGGAGCTTCATCAAGCAGAAGCTGATCCTGCCTTATCTGGACGTCGACCTGAAATATTATGATCTCGGCATCGAACATCGCGATGCCACCGACGATCAGGTGACCCTGGACAGCGCCCACGCGATCAAGACGTACGGCGTCGGCGTCAAGTGCGCGACGATCACGCCGGACGAAGCCCGGGTGACGGAATTCAAGCTGAAGAAGATGTGGCGCTCGCCCAACGGCACGATCCGCAACGTGCTCGACGGCACCATCTTCCGTGAGCCGATCATCTGCTCGAACGTGCCGCGCCTGGTGCCGCACTGGACCCAGCCGATCGTGATCGGCCGCCATGCCTACGGCGACATCTACCGCGCCGCCGAGACCAAGATCGCGGGTCCGGGTCGGGTGACGCTCACCTACACGCCCGCCGACGGCAGCGCGCCGCTCGAACTCGAGGTGCACGACTTCAAGGGGCCCGGTGTCGTGCTCGGGATCCACAATACCCGCGCCTCGATCGAGGGCTTCGCGCGGGCGAGCTTCAACTACGGCCGCGACCGCAAGCTGCCGGTCTATCTCTCCACCAAGAATACGATCCTGAAGGCCTATGACGGCATGTTCAAGGACGTGTTCCAGGCGGTGTTCGACGCCGAGTTCAAGGCGGATTTCGACAGTCTCGGCCTGACCTACGAGCATCGGCTCATCGACGACATGGTGGCGGCGGCGCTCAAATGGTCGGGCGGCTATGTCTGGGCCTGCAAGAACTATGACGGCGACGTGCAGAGCGACATCGTGGCGCAGGGCTTCGGCAGCCTCGGGCTGATGACCTCGGTGCTGCTCGCCCCGGACGGAAACACGGTCGAGTCCGAAGCCGCGCACGGCACGGTGACGCGGCACTATCGCGAGTACCAGAAGGGCCGCCAGACCAGCACCAACCCGATCGCCTCGATCTTCGCCTGGACCCGCGGCCTGATCTATCGCGGCCGCTTCGACGCTACCCCGGATGTCACGCAGTTCGCCGAAACCCTCGAGCGCGTCTGCATCGATACCGTGGAGGCCGGGTTCATGACCAAGGACCTGGCCCTGCTCGTCGGCCCGACGCAGGACTGGCTCAACACCGAGGACTTTCTCGCCAGGATCGACGAGAACCTGCAGGGCGCGATCCGGCGCGATTGAGGCCGGAGAAGGCCAGGACTCTGCCCCTGAGCGTTTTCCGTTCGCCTTCGCTCACGGAACCCGCTCCAGCCCGTTGTTTTGGCGAGCATCTTTATCCAATCAGATGGTGCCATCTGATCGGATGATGTCCTAGACCTGATGCTCGGTCTTTCGGCCAGTCGGTGGCAGACGGTCCTGCTCCTGGATCTGACGCAGGGCCTCCTCCCAATACTCGTCATTGCGCCCGTGCGGGCGGCCGTCCTTTTCCCACAACTCGTACGCGCGCACTCGCACGCGCTCGTCATTCCGTTTCGCTTCGTCCGTCATGGCTCGTCGATCCCGGACCCGGCGCGATGAAACTCGATCACGCTTCGGGCATGTGCGAGCGGTTTTGCACCACCCTATGAAGAAAACACCGGGCAAGGCGCAACGTTGCCTGCCGCGGCCAGCCTGTTCAATCCTCCTGTCGGTAGGGCGAGAGCGTGGCGAGCGCTTCCATCTCCGCCAGCCGCGCGGCACGCTCTTCCTCCAGGAACCCGGCCACTGCCTCGCGCAGTCCGGGATGGGCGATCCAGTGCGCCGAGTAGGTCGGTTGCGGCAGGTAGCCGCGCTGGATCTTGTGCTCGCCCTGCGCTCCCGCCTCGACCCGGCTCAGCCCGTGCGCGATGGCGAACTCGATGGCGCGGTAGTAGCATAGTTCGAAGTGCAGGAACGGCCAGTCGCCGACGCAGCCCCAGTTGCGCCCGTACAGCGTGTCGGCGCCGAGCAGGTTGAGCGCACCCGCGACCGGACGGCCGTCCTGCTCGGCCAGCATCAGCACGACCCGGTCGCCGAGCCGTTCGGACAGCAGCGGGAAGAACCGGTCGCTGAGATAGGCGCTGCCCCATTTGCGATCCACCGTCGCGGTGTAGAACCGGTAGAACGCCTTCCAGTGCGCCGGCCGGATCTGCTCGCCGCGCAGGGTGTGGAAGGTCAGGCCGCAGGCGTTGGCATCGCGCCTCTCGCGACGCACGCTCTTGCGCTTGCGCGAGCTCAGTCCGGCGAGGAAGTCCTCGAACGTGGCGTAGCCGGCATTCTCCCAGTGGAACTGGGTGCCGAGCCGCTGCAGCCAGCCGGCGGCGCCTAGCTGCTCGTATTCCGCGGCCTGGCAGAACGTCACGTGCACCGAAGACAGACGCAGTTCGACGCAGCTCTGCCGCAACCCGTCCGCGAGTGCCGCCAGGACGACGTCGCGTCGCGCCGGTGCCAGGTCGCCGCGGAGCAGCAGGCGCGGCCCCGATACCGGGCTGAACGGCGAGGCGACCTGCAGCTTCGGGTAGTAGCGGCCGCCGGCGCGCTCGAACGCGGCCGCCCAGCCATGGTCGAAGACGTATTCGCCGTAGCTGTGCGACTTCGCGTACATCGGCGCCGCCGCGACCAGCTGCTTGCCCTCGTGCAGCGTGGCGTGACGCGGCAGCCAGCCGGTACGAGGGCCGGCCGATCCACTGTCCTCGACCGCCGAGAGGAAGGCATGACTGACGAACGGGTTCTCCGCGCCGGCGCAGAGATCCCACTCGGCGGCATCGACCTCCTTGATCGCGGCATGCAGGGAGAGGGAGAAGGCGGGTCTCGTCATGCCGGCGTTATGGCATCTGCACCCTGCCGCCGGAAGCCGGCGATCATCGGACCTCGAACAGCCCCTCGACCTCCACCGGTGCATCCAGCGGCAGCGACGGCACGCCGATGGTCGAGCGGGCATGCCGGCCGCTCTCGCCGAACACCGAAGCGAACAGGTCGGAGGCGCCGTTCATCACCGTTGCATGCTGGGTGAAGTCGGCGGTGCAGGCGATGAAGCCGCCGAGCCGCACCACCCGGACGACCCGCTGCAGCGAGCCGAGATGTGCCGCGATTTGCGCCAACACGTTGATCGCGCAGGCCCGGGCGGCGGCTGCGCCCTGCTCGACGCTGACCCCGCCGCCGAGCTTCCCGGTCGCACTCAGGCGGCCTTCCACGAGCGGCAGCTGGCCGGAGATCACCAGCAGGTCACCGGTGCGCACGGCCGCGACGTAGTTTGCCACCGGCGCCGCCGCCGCCGGCAGCGTCACCCCGAGCTCGGCCAGCCTTTCGTCGATCGACCGCTCCACCCGCTCGCGGTCCGGCTCCGATGCGGCCATCGCCCGCGTCAGCCGACCAGCCGCAAGCCGTGCCGCTCACGGATCGCCGGACTGTCCGTATGCGGCAGATCCAGCGGCAGCAACGGCGCCGCGCGGTCATCCTGACCTTCGTCC
>CAXUCM010000015.1:0-6150 GCA_964249315.1 uncultured Acetobacteraceae bacterium
CCGGCTTCGACTGCACCATCCCGGTGGCCAAGGGCGTCGACGCATTCTCCTACGCCGCCGCGGTGGTCTCCGACCCGCTGGACGTGAGCAAGAATACCGAGCCGATGAGCGAGGAGCAGATCGTCGAGAAGATGACGGCGATGATCAAGCAGAAGCCGCGCAACTGGCACGACATCATCAACGCGTTCGCGGCCCAGCCATATCCGGTCGTCTACCGTGCCTTCGGGCAGTTGCGGCCGAAGCTCGGGCGTGTGGCAGACCAGCGGCCGGACTATCCCTACACGTTCTCGGACGCCGACTTCGTCAACGACACCAAGGCCTGACGGAGGTCCGCATGCAACAGATCGCGACGCCCATGACTTACTATCGCGGCGGCACGAGCAACGCCGTGATCGTCGATGCCCGGCAGCTCCCCATCAAGGACGAGCGGAACGTGGCTGCCTGGATCATGGCCATCTACGGCTCGCCGGACATGCGACAGATCGATGGGCTCGGCGGTGGCGATCCGTTGACGAGCAAGTTCGCCATCGTCGGGCCGCCGACGCGTGCCGACGCCGATATCGACTACACGTTCTTCCAGGTGTCGGTCGAGCACCCGATGGTGAGCAAGGACATGAATTGCGGCAACATCTCGTCGGCCATCGGGCCCTACGCGATCGAGCAGGGGTTCGTCAAAGCCGAAGGCAGCGAGACGACGGTCCGGGTGCACGCCACCAACTTCGACGACATGATCTACGTCACGGTGCAGACCCAGGACGGCAAGCCGAAGGTGCTCGGCGATCAGCACATCTCCGGCGTGCCCGGGACGGCGTCGCCGATCATGGTCGACTTCCACGACACGGTGGCCACGCACGGCATGGGCCTGCTGCCGACGGGCAATGCGAAGGACACGATCGAGCTGGACGGCAGATCCTACGAGGTGTCGGTCGTCGATATCGCCAACCTGATCGCGTTCGCCCGCGCGGAGGATTTCGGCCTGGACGGAACCGAGAGCCCGGTGGCGCTATCCGACAATAAGACGCTGATGAACACGTTCGAAAAGCTTCGCGTCGCGATCGGGATCAAGCTCGGTCTGGCGGAGGATGAAAGCGACGCGAAGCTGAAATGTGCGCTCTCGCCGTTCCTCGGCGTCATCGCCAGACCGAAAGACTGGCGTGAATACGAGAATCAGGCGCCGCACGCGGCGCATGAGTGCGATTTCCTCGCCTTGTCGACGCTCGATGGCAAGGTGCACAAGGCGTACATGGCGTCAGGCAGCTCGTGCACCGGCGTTGCCGCCATGATCCAGGGCACCATCGTCAACGAGATCACCGGCATGCGGCACGAGCAAGGTCGCGTGCGGATCGGCCATCCTTCCGGCCTGCTGGAGGTCGAGGTGGCGCTCGAACGCCGCGGCCAGCAATACAGCGTCCGCAACGCGGCCCTCGTGCGTACCGCCCGGCGCCTTATGGATGGACAGGTCTACGCCGCCATCGACCGGCTGCCCTGGATGGATGGCGGCGAGAAGGCGGCACTCCCCGACATGGACTGGCCGGGCAGGCAGCATCTCCATAACGAGATCTTCCACGCGAGCTGACCGGTCCACAGTCACTGCTGCGCCGCACAGAAGGCCGGACCCCATGAAACTCGGTGCTTTCCTCATGCCCACCCATCCGCCGGAGCGGCGGACCGTTGATGGCCAGGACTGGGATCTCGACGAGATCGAGGCGCTGGATGCGCTCGGCTTCCAGGAGGCCTGGATCGGCGAGCACTTCACCGCCGCGTGGGAGCCCTGCCCGGCGCCGGACCTGCTGATCGCGCAGGCGCTGGCCCGGACCCGGTCGATCCGGCTCGGGCCGCTCGGACATCTGCTGCCCTATCATCAGCCGGTCGAGCTGGCGCATCGTGCCGCCTATCTCGATCACCTGGCGCGAGGCCGCTACATGCTGGGCGTGGGCGTCTCCGCGCTCCCGAGCGACCATGATCTGTTCGGGCTGGATACGGCGGGGGGCGCCAACCGGCGCATGACGTTCGAGGCGCTCGACATCATCACCAGCCTCTGGACCGAGGGGCCACGGGATTTCACCGGCGAGTTCTGGTCGACGCGCGTCCCGCAGGCGCCGCTCGATACGCTCGGCTTCCACCTGCGGCCGTTCCAGTCGCCGCATCCGCCGATCGCGATCGCCGGGATGACGGCTGGGTCGGCGAACCATCGCCTGGCGGCCGCCAAAGGGTACCTTCCCGTCAGCTTCGCGATCAGCCCGGATCCGGCTTCGCTCGCGGCCCATTGGGAGACGGTGTCGCAGGGTGCCGCCGAGGCCGGACGGGTGCCGGACCGGGCCGAGTGGCGCATCATCCGCGACGTGTATGTCGCGCCGACCGACGCGGAGGCGCGCGCCCTCGCCGTGGGCGGCATCATGGGGCGCTGCTGGCGCGAGTTCCTGCTGCCGCTCTACCTCAAGCTCGGACTGGGCCCCATGCTGAAGGCGCACCCGGCGATGCCGGACGAGGCCGTGACGCTGGACTACCTGGCGGAGCATCTCTGGATCGTCGGCTCGCCCGCTATCGTTGCCGGCAAGCTGCAGGCCCTGCAGCAGGCCAGCGGCGGCTTCGGCGTGCTGGTCGCGACCTCCTACGATGCGACGGAGGAGCGCGCGGCCTGGCGCCGCAGCCTGTCGCTGCTGGCGAACGACGTGCTGCCCCGATGCCGGGCGCTGGACCTGGCCGCATGAGCTACGTCGCGCTGGCTACGGACGCCTACGACGAGGTGGTGCATTTCTACGGCGACCTGCTCGGCTTCCCCATCGTCACGCAATGGGATCGCGAGCATGGCCGTGGCAGGCGGTTCGATCTCACCGGCGGCCTCCGTCTGGAGGTGCTGGACAACCGGCGCGAGCGTCACCCGCTCGCGCTCGGCACGCCGCGGGACCGCGTGCACGTCGTCGTCGAGGTGGACGACATCGACGCCGCCCGCAGCCGGCTCGCCATCGACGCTCCCATCCCGGCTGCAACATCGTGGGGCGCCAAGCTGTTCCAGCTGCGCGATCCCGACGGGGTGGCGGTGACGTTCCTGCAATGGACCGGCTCGGACGGGGAGCAGGCATGAGGCGCGTCATCGTCGGCATCTCCGGCGCCAGCGGGTCGGTGTACGGGATCCGCCTGCTCGAGGTGCTGCGCGGCGTGCCGGACGTGGAGACGCACCTGGTGCTCAGCCCTGCCGCCCGGCGCACGCTCACCCTGGAGACGGACTGCACCGTCGAGCATGTCGAGTCGCTGGCGGATCGCTGCTATCGGTCGAGCGACATCGCCGCTTCGATCTCGTCCGGCTCGTTCCGCTGCGCGGCGATGGTGGTGGCGCCGTGCTCGATGAAGACCGTGTCGGGCATCGCGACGTCGTTCTCGGATAACCTGCTGCTGCGCGCCGCCGACGTGGTCCTGAAGGAACGGCGCCGCCTTGTCCTGCTGGTGCGCGAGACGCCGCTGCATCTCGGGCACCTGAAGCTGCTGGTGCAGGTGGCCGAACTGGGCGCGGTGGTCATGCCGCCGATGCCCGCCTTCTATCATCGTCCGGCGACGTTGCAGGACGTGATCGACCAGACCGTGAACCGGACGCTCGACATGATCGACGTCGACCTGGATCGCGACCTGTTCCCCCGCTGGCAAGGATCGGCGCGCGCGTCGCGGGTGCCGGCGCAAGTGCCACCCGTAACCCCGACGATGGAGATTGCAGAATGACCAAGACATCGCACCGCATCCGCATCAAGGCACAGCCGGATCACGTGTATGCGGCCATCGCCACCACGGATGGCCTCAAGGCATGGTTCACGCCGGACATCGAGGGCGACGTTGCGGCCGGCAAGACCGCGTGGTTCCGCCACGACGGCCGCGACAGCTTCCGCTGGAAGTTCGTCGACCTCAAGCCGGACACGCTGGCGCAATGGGAATGCGTGGAGGGTCCGGGTGCGGCGACGGGCACGCACGTCGTCTTCCGGCTGCACGGGGATGGCCAGACCACGATCGTCGAGTGCGATCACGATGCGTGGCCCGACGGTCACGGCGCCTTCGACACCTGCAACACCCTGTGGGGCATCTTGATGGGCCGGCTGAAGGCCTACTCGGAGACGGGCACGTCGCAACCGGCGCTGAGCTGAAGGCGGGGCTCAGCCTTGAGACCCCATTCATCCAAGAGATTTCTGCAGGTGCCATGAACCTTCCTGGAACCGCTCGCTTCACCCTTGCCGTGGAGACCGCCGAGGTCGTCGGCGAGTACGCCGGCGGCAGGCCGCCGGTGATCCTCGCGGCCTGGGCGCCGGCCTGAGAGGCCGTGTATGGCGGCTTCAGGCCATACACCTGCGCCGGCATGCATCCCTTCTTCCACGACCTCGACACGCTGCCGCCCGGCATGTAACGCAGGGGCTCCGAGAGGCACTTCGCGGACAACAAAGAGGTCTCTTCTCCAACAGCGCGCGAAGCGCGATCCAGTCGATGGCCCTCATGTCGGGCTCAAAGGGGGAAGGAGGAAGCCTTGATACGGATGCCGCTTCCCGACCCTGCCGTGCTGGCCCGACGCGCCGGGATCGTCGCCGCCCTGCGCCGGATCGTCCCCGGCGAGGGCGTGATCGACGCCGAGGATGCGCGCCGCGCCTATGAGAGCGACGGGCTGACCGCCTACGGCACGCTGCCGATGGTGGTGGTGCTGCCCGACACCACCGAGCAGATCGTGCGGGTCATGCGCTACTGCAGCGCCGAGGGCATCAAGCTGGTGCCGCGCGGCGCCGGCACCTCGCTCTCCGGCGGTGCGCTGCCGCTGGCGGACGGGGTGCTGCTGGGCCTGGGCAAGTTCAAGCGCATCCTCGAGATCGACATCGACAATCGCTGCGCCGTGGTGCAGCCCGGCGTCACCAACCTCGCCATCACCCAGGCGGTGCAGGACCAGGGCTTCTACTACGCGCCCGATCCCTCCAGCCAGATCGCCTGCACCATCGGCGGCAACGTCGCCGAGAACTCGGGCGGCGTGCACTGCCTGAAATACGGGCTGACCACGAACAACGTGATCGGCATCGAGCTGGTCACCATCGAGGGCGAGGTGGTGCGGCTCGGCGGCAAGCATCTCGACGCGAGCGGCTACGACCTGCTCGGCGTGATGGTCGGCTCGGAAGGCCTGCTCGGCGTGGTCACCGAGGTCACGGTGCGCATCCTGCCGAAGCCGCCCGGCGCCCGCGCCCTGCTGATCGGCTTTCCGACCATCGAGGGTGCGGCCGGCTGCGTCGCCGCGATCATCGGCCGTGGGATCATCCCCGGCGGCATGGAGATGATGGACCGGCTCGCCACCGAGGCGGCCGAAGCCTTCGTGCATGCCGGCTACCCGCTGGAGGCGGAAGCGCTGCTGATCGTCGAGCTGGATGGCTGCGGCGCCGAGATCGACCACCTGGTCGAGGCGGTCGAGACGATCGCCGCCGCCCACGGCGCCGGCAGCTGCCGGGTCAGCCGCAGCGAGGAGGAGCGGCTGCTGTTCTGGGCCGGACGCAAGGCGGCGTTCCCGGCGGCGGGGCGGCTCGCGCCGGACTACTACTGCATGGACGGCACCATCCCGCGCAAGCGGCTGGCCGAGGTGCTGGCGCGGATGAAGCAGATGGAGGGCGAGTTCGGCCTGCGCGTCGCCAACGTGTTCCATGCCGGCGACGGCAACCTGCATCCGCTGATCCTGTACGACGCCAACATGTCGGGCGAGATGGAGCGCGCCGAGGCGTTCGGCCACGACATCCTGCGGCTCTGCGTCGAGGTCGGCGGCGTGCTCACCGGCGAGCACGGGGTCGGCATCGAGAAGCGCGACCTGATGGGCACGATGTTCGACCGCGTCGATCTCGACCAGCAGCAGCGGCTGAAATGCGCCTTCGATCCGGACGGACTGCTCAATCCGGGCAAAATGTTCCCCGAACTGTGCCGCTGCGCCGAGCTCGGTCGCGTGCACGTGCATGCCGGCCGGGCGCGCTTCCCCGGCCTGCCCCGGTTCTGAGGCCGTGGCGTCGTATCGCCCGGCCGATGCCGGAGAGGTGGCGGCGATCGTGGCCGAGGCGGCCGCCTCTGGCGAGCGGCTGGAGATCGTCGGCGGCGGCAGCAAGCGTGCGTACGGCAGGCCGGTGGACGCGGCGCGAAGGCTCGACCTCGCCG
>CAXUCM010000015.1:6160-14630 GCA_964249315.1 uncultured Acetobacteraceae bacterium
GTGGACTATGATCCCTCCGAGGTGGTGCTGACCGCGCGGGCCGCCACCCCGATGACCAAGATCGAGGCGCTGCTCGGCGAGCACCGGCAGATGCTGGCGTTCGAGCCGCCGGACTGGGGTGGGCTGCTCGGCAGCGACGCCACCCGGACCCTGGGCGGCGTGATCGCCTGCAACCTGGCAGGTCCCCGGCGCGTGCGTGCCGGCGCCGCACGCGATCATTTCCTCGGCTTGCGTGCGGTCGACGGCCGGGGCGATCGCTGGAAGGCCGGCGGCACCGTGGTCAAGCACGTCACCGGCTACGATATGTGCAAGCTGCAGGCCGGCGCGCACGGCACGCTGTCGGTGCTGACCGAGATCACCGTGCGGGTGCTGCCGCGACCGGAGACCGAATGCAGCCTGCTGCTGGCAGGTCGCACCGACGCGGACGCGATCCGCACCCTGGCCGCGGCGCTGAACAGCCCGCACGAGGTCTCGGCGGCGTGCCACCTGCCGGCCGCGGCGGCCTCCCGCTCGACGGTGCCGGAGGTGGCCGATGGCGGGAGCGCTGCCACGCTGTTGCGGCTCGAAGGACCGCGGCCCTCGGTCGACTACCGCGCGCAGGCATTGCAGGCACGGCTCGGCCCAACGATGCGCCTGCAGGCGGACATCTCCGCCCGGCTCTGGACGGAGGTCGCCGCGGTGCAGCCGCTGCTCGCCGAGACGCGCAGCGTAGTCTGGAGGGTCTGCCCGACCCCCTCGCAGGCGCCGGCGCTGCTCGAACGCGTGCGCGCCGCGCAGCCCGCAGCGGAGGCGTTCTACGACTGGGGCGGCGGCCTGCTCTGGCTCGGCCTGGATGCGCAGGCGGCGGGAGCGGATTGCGGCGCCGGGCTGCTGCGCGCCGCACTCGCCGCGTTCGGCGGCCCCGCCCCGCTGCTGCGCGCGAGCGCGGTGCTGCGCCGCTCGGTGGCGGTGTTCCAGCCGGAGGCTGCCGCCCTGTCGGCGCTGTCGCGACGCGTCAAGGCGGGCTTCGATCCCCGCTTCATCCTCAATCCGGGTCGCATGCAGGAAGGCGCGTAACCATGCAGACCCGCTTCTCGGCCGCACAGCTGGCCGATCCCGACACGGCCGAAGCCGCCCGCGTCCTGCGCAGCTGCGTGCATTGCGGCATGTGCACCGCGACCTGCCCGACCTACGTCCTGCTCGGCGACGAGCTGGACAGCCCGCGCGGTCGCATCGCCCTGATCAAGGACATGCTGGAGCATGATCGGCCGGCCAGCGAGACGGTGGTCAAGCATGTCGATCGCTGCCTGTCCTGCCTTTCGTGCATGACCACCTGCCCGTCCAGCGTGAACTACATGCACCTGGTCGACCACGCCCGGCAGCATATCGAACGGACCTACCGGCGGCCCTGGCGCGACCGGGTCGTGCGCCGCCTGCTCGGCCTCGTGCTGCCGCGGCCGGCGCTGTTCCGCGCAGCGCTACGCGCCTCGCGCCTGGGCCGGCCGTTCGCGCCGATGCTGCCGGCACGCTTGCGCGCGATGCTGGCGCTGGCGCCGGCGCGGGTGCCGCGAGCCTCGCCCGTCGACACGCCGCAGCGTTTCGCCGCCGTCGGCGTCCGTCGCAAGCGGGTGGCGCTGCTCGGCGGCTGCGCCCAGCAGGTGCTGGCGCCCGAGATCAACGAGGCCACCATCCGGCTGCTGCGACGGCATGGCTGCGAGGTGGTGGTGGCCGCGGGTGCGGGCTGCTGCGGCGCCCTGACCCATCATCTCGGCCAGGGCGGCGAGGCCGCCGCGCGCGCCAACATCCTCGCCTGGAGCCGCGAGATCGAGCAGGGCGGCCTCGACGCCATCGTCATCAACGCGTCCGGCTGCGGCACCGCGGTCAAGGAGTACGGCTTCCTGTTCCGCGAGGACGCGCCGCTGGCCGAGCGCGCGCGCACGGTCTCGTCGCTGGCGCGCGACGTCACCGAGCTGATCGACGAGCTCGGCCTGCTCGCGCCCGTGATCGCCACCGGCCAGCGCGTGGCCTATCACGACGCCTGCTCGCTGCAGCACGGCCAGCAGGTGCGCCGCCAGCCCCGGGAGCTGCTGGCGGCGGCCGGCTTCGAGCTGGTCGAGGTGCCGGAAGGCCATCTCTGCTGCGGCTCGGCCGGCACCTACAACCTGCTGCAACCGGGGATCGCGGGCCGGCTGCGCGACCGCAAGCTCGGCCATATCGAGCGCACCCGGCCGGCGCTGATCGCCGCCGGCAATCTCGGCTGCATGACGCAGCTCGCCAGCGGCACCGCGATCCCGGTGCTGCACACCGTGCAGCTGCTCGACTGGGCCACCGGCGGCCCGCGGCCGCGCGGCAGTCGTTAAGGCCAGGGCTCTGCCCTGGACCCGCTCAAGGCTCGCCTTGAGAATCCATCTATAAGAGGTTTCCAAAGGCGAGCCTTTGGCGGGGTTTGGGGCGGAGCCCCGACCTTCGCCAGTCGGCACAAGCAAGAAACGAGGGAACCTTGTTCAAGCAGCTCCTGACGCCGGTCGCCGGCAGCCTGCCATGGTCCTTCCTGGTCGCGATCCTGCCCATCGTCACGGTGCTGGTGCTGCTCGGCGTGCTGCGGCGGCCGGCCTGGCAGGCCTCGCTGGCCGGGCTGATCGCCGGGTTGCTGATCGCGGTGCTGGTCTGGCGGTTCCCGCTCGCCCTCGCCCTCGACAGCATCGCCGCCGGGGTCGCCTTCGCGCTCTGGCCGGTGATGTGGATCGTGGTCAACGCCCTGCTGCTCTACAACGTCGCGGTGATCTCCGGACGCTTCGATGCGTTCCGCGACTGGCTGGTCGAGCAGCTGCCGGACGACCGGCGCGTCGTGCTGGTGGTGATCGGCTTCTGCTTCGGCTGCCTGCTCGAGGGCATCGCAGGGTTCGGCACGCCGGTCGCGATCACCAGTGCGCTGCTGATCATGGTCGGCTTTCCGCCGCTCGAGGCGCTCACCTTCACGCTGATCTTCAACACCGCGCCGGTCGCGTTCGGCGCGCTCGGCGTCCCGATCACCGTGCTCGGCCAGGTGACCGGCCTGCCCGCGGCGAGGCTCGGCGCCATGGTCGGACGGCAGCTGCCATTCTTCGCCATGCTGCTGCCGTTCTACGTCATGGCGCTGTACGGCGGCTGGCGTTCGCTGCGCGCGCTCTGGCCGGTGCTGCTGGTCGCCGGCGGCAGCTTCGCGCTGACCCAGTTCGCCTCTGCCAACGGTCTCGATTACGCGCTGACCGACGTGCTCTCGGCGCTGGCCGCACTGCTGGCGACGCTCGGCTTCCTGCGCCTGTGGTCGCCGCGACCGGACGCCGACTTCGCGATCGCGCGGGGGGCGCCGCCTGTCGGCACCACCCCGGGCCGCCTCGTGCCGCGCTGGCAGGGCTGGATCCCGTGGATCGTCGTCTCCGTCGTGGTCATCGTCTGGACGCAGCTGAAGGTGTTCGCCATCGGCCAGCAATCGGTCGCGTGGCCCGGACTGCCCGACCGGGGGTTCATCTCGCTCTACCACAAGCCATACGCCGCGAAATGGGTGTTCCAGCCGTTCGCCACCGGCACCGCGATCCTGCTCTCGGCCATCATCACCGCCGCCCTGGTCGGGCTCGCCTGGAGCGAGTGGATCGCGGCGATCCGCGCCACCGCCCGGCAGAGCCGGATCGCGATCCTGACCGTGGCGCTGATCATCGGCCTCGCCTTCCTGATGAACTATTCGGGCCTGACCTACACGCTCGGGCTCGGGGTCGCCTCGGTCGGCATCCTGTTCCCGGTGCTGTCGCCGTTCCTGGGCTGGATCGCGGTGTTCCTGTCCGGCAGCGACACCTCCGGCAACGCGCTGTTCGGCAACCTGCAGGTGGTCGCGGCCAACCAGCTCGGCCTGAACCCGACCCTGATCGCCGCCAGCAACTCGTCCGGCGGCGTGATGGGCAAGATGATCTCGCCGCAGAACATCGCCACCGGCGTGTCGGTGACCAACCTCAAGGGCCAGGAGGGCGTCGTGTTCGCACGCACCTTCAAGCACAGCGTCGCCCTGACCCTGCTGCTCGGGCTGCTGGTGCTGCTGCAGCAATACGCGCTGCCCTGGATGATCCCGTGACGGGGTTCCCGGGTCCCGAGAAGCAAAGCATGATGCGGCAGGCGGAGGATGGAGCGAGCATGAGCGAGATGATCGGCAAATCCGGCCTGCGCGTCGCCGCCGGCCTCGCGCGCTTCATGGAGGACCAGGCCCTGCCCGGGCTGGATCTCGGGCCGGAGGCGTTCTGGGCCGGGCTAGCCGCGATCCTCGACCGCTTCGCCCCCGAGAACCGCGCCCTGCTCGCGCGCCGCGACGCCTTGCAGGCGGCGATCGACGCGTGGCATGCGGCACGGCAGAACCGCGCCTTCGATGCCGTCTCGTATCGGGAGTTCCTCGTCGAGATCGGCTACCTGGTGCCCGAGCCGGCGCCCTTCACGATCACCGCGCAGGGGGTGGACGACGAGGTGGCCGCCCTGGCCGGACCGCAGCTGGTGGTGCCGGTGCTCAACGCCCGCTTCCTGCTGAACGCCGCCAACGCGCGTTGGGGCAGCCTCTACGACGCGCTCTACGGCACCGATGCGATCGAGGGCGCGCCCGAAGGCGCCGGCTACGATCCGGCGCGCGGCGCCCGCGTGATCGAATGGGCGAGAGCCTTCCTCGATGCGTCGCTGCCGCTCGCCTCGGGCTCGCACGCCGAAGTGCGCGCCTATTCGGTGCAGCACGGTGCGCTGACGCCGGCGCTCGCCGATCCGGCCGCCCTGGTCGGCTATCGCGGCGAGGCGGCGGCGCCGAGCGCGATCCTGCTGCGTCATCACGGGCTGCATGTCGAGCTGGTGCTGGACCGCTCGCACGCCGTCGGCCGCCAGGATCCGGCCGGCCTGGCCGACATCCTGCTCGAATCCGCGCTGACCACCATCGTCGATTTCGAGGACTCCATCGCCGCGGTCGATGCCGAGGACAAGGTCGCGGCCTATGCCAACTGGCTCGGCCTGATGCGCGGCGAGCTCGAGGCGCGCTTCGAGAAGGGCGGCCGGACGCTGACCCGCGCCCTCGAGCCGGACCGCGCCTACACCAGCCCGGATGGCGGCACGCTGACGCTGCCCGGCCGCGCCCTGCTGTTCGTGCGCAATGTCGGCCACCTGATGACCACGCCGGCAGTGCGTCTCGCCGACGGCACGGAGGCGCCCGAGGGCATCCTCGACGGGCTGGTCACCAGCCTGATCGCGATGCACGACCTGCGTCGCGCAGGACGGCCGGGCAACAGCCGCGCCGGGTCGATCTACATCGTCAAGCCGAAGCAGCACGGACCCGAGGAGGTCGCCTTCACCGACCGGCTGTTCGACGCGATAGAGGACGTGCTGGGCCTGCCCCGGCACACCATCAAGGTCGGCGTGATGGACGAGGAGCGGCGCACCTCGGCCAACCTCGCCGCCTGCATCGAGGCGGTGCGGCACCGCATCGTGTTCATCAACACCGGCTTCCTCGATCGCACCGGCGACGAGATGCATACGGCGATGCTGGCCGGCGCGATGATCCCCAAGGCGGAGATGAAGTCGTCGGCCTGGATCCGCGCCTACGAGGACCGCAACGTGCAGATCGGCCTCGCCTGCGGCCTCTCCGGGCGGGCACAGATCGGCAAGGGCATGTGGGCGATGCCCGATCGCATGGCCGACATGCTCGAGCAGAAGATCGGCCATCCGAGCAGCGGCGCCACCACCGCGTGGGTGCCGAGTCCGACCGCGGCCACCCTGCACGCGACGCACTACCACGCCGTCGACGTGTTCGCGAGGCAGCGCGCCCGCGCCGCCGAGCCGGTCACCGGACTGGACGCGCTGCTCGAACTGCCGCTGGCGCCGGGCCGGAACTGGACGCCCGAGCAGATCCGCCGCGAACTCGACAACAACGCGCAGGGCATCCTCGGCTACGTGGTGCGCTGGATCGACCAGGGCGTCGGCTGCTCGAAGGTCCCGGACATCAACGATGTCGGATTGATGGAAGACCGCGCGACCTTGCGGATCTCCTCGCAGCACATGGCGAACTGGCTGCATCACGGCGTGGTCTCGGCCGAGGAGGCGGACGCGGCACTGCGCCGGATGGCGGCCAAGGTTGATGCACAGAACGCCGGCGATCCGCTATACCGGCCGATGTCCGGCCATGAACGCACCAGCCTCGCCTACCAGGCGGCACGCGCGCTGGTGTTCGAAGGCACGGCACAGCCGAACGGCTACACCGAGCCGCTGCTGCATCGCTATCGCGCCCGGGCCAAAAAGGATTCTCAAGGCTGAGCCTCGAGCGATCGAGCCGCGAAGCGGATCGACGGGCAGAGCCCTGGCCTTCCCTTCGGGCCGTCGACCGTCAGCCCGCGTAGCAGGCGAGCTCGATCAGGTTGCGGTCGGGATCGTGGCAATAGACCGAGTTGGTCGGGCCGAGCGCGCCGAGACGCGCGACCGGCCCCTCGACGACGACGACGCCGCATCGCTCCAGATGCTCGATCACGTCCCGGGTCTGCACCGCGGTGACGAAGCAGATGTCCTGGCCGCCCGGCAGGGCGTCCTCGGCGGTGGCCCAGCCCGATGCGCCGGACGGGCGCAGGTTGATCTTCTGGCCGCCGAAGCGAAGCGCGCAGCGGCGGTTGCGTCCGTACTCCTCGCGCTCCATGCCGAGCACGCGCTGATACCAGGACGACGTGACCTCGACGTCGCGGCAGGTGATGACGATGTGGTCGAGCCGGTCGACGGTGAAGCGCATCAGGTCAGCCCGTCGTAGAAATCATGGCCCTTGTCGTCGATGACGATGAAGGCCGGGAAGTTCTCCACCTCGATGCGCCAGACCGCCTCCATGCCGAGCTCCGGATATTCGATCTGCTCGACGCGGCGGATGCAGTCCTGCGCCAGCCGCGCCGCCGGGCCGCCGACCGAGCCGAGATAGAAGCCGCCATGCTGCCGGCAGGCGTCGCGCACCGCGCGCGACCGGTTGCCCTTGGCCAGCATGACGAAGGAGCCGCCGGCCTGCTGCAGCTCGGCGACGTAGCTGTCCATCCGCCCCGCCGTGGTCGGCCCGAACGAGCCGGTCGGCATCCCCTCCGGCGTCTTCGCCGGGCCGGCGTAGTAGACCGGATGGTCCTTCAGGTAGTCGGGCAGGCCCTCGCCGCGATCCAGCCGCTGCTTGAACTTGGCATGGGCGATGTCGCGCGCCACCACCACCGTGCCGGTCAGCGAGAGCCGGGTCTTGACCGGGTAGCGGGAAAGCTGGGCGCGGATCTCGGCCATCGGCCGGTTCAGGTCGACCTGCACCACGTCGCCGCCGAGGATCGCGTCGGTCGCCTCGGGCAGGAAGTGCGCGGGATCGGTCTCGAGCTGCTCGAGGAAGATCCCCTCTGGCGTGATCTTCGCCTTGATCTGGCGGTCGGCCGAGCAGGAGACGCCGATCCCCACGGGCAGGCTGGCGCCGTGTCGCGGCAGCCGCACCACGCGCACGTCGTGGCAGAAATACTTGCCGCCGAACTGGGCGCCGATGCCGAGCCCCTGGGTGAGCTTGTGCACCTCCCGCTCGAGCTCGGGGTCGCGGAACGCGTGACCGGCGGTGCTGCCCTGCGTCGGCAGTCCGTCGAGCCAGCGCGTCGAGGCGAGCTTGACCGTCTTGAGGGTGAGCTCCGCCGACGTGCCGCCGATCGCGATCGCCAGGTGGTAGGGCGGGCAGGCCGAGGTGCCGAGGGTGCGGATCTTGCCGGCGAGCCAGTCGAGCAGCTTCTCCCGGCTGGCCAGCAGGGCGCGCGTCTCCTGGAACAGGAAGGTCTTGTTGGCCGAGCCGCCGCCCTTGGCGATGAACATCAAGTGCATCTCGTCGGCGTGATGCTCGCCGGGCGCCGCCGCGATGTCGAACTGCACTGGCAGGTTGTTGCCGGTATTGACCTCGTCAAACATGGTCAGCGGCGCCATCTGCGAGTAGCGCAGGTTGGTCTCGGTATAGGTGCGGTGCACGCCGTAGGAGAGGGCGTCCTCCTCGTCGCCCTCGACCCAGACGCGCTGGCCCTTCTTGCCGAAGACGATCGCGGTGCCGGTATCCTGGCACATCGGCAGCACGCCGCCGGCGGCGATCGATGCATTCTTCAGCAGGTCCAGCGCGACGAAACGGTCGTTCGCGGAGGCCTCGGGATCGTCGAGGATGCCTCGCAGCTGGGCCAGGTGACCCGGCCGCAGCAGGTGGCTGACGTCGCGGAAGGCCGCGGCGGCGAGTTCGCTCAGCGCCTCGGGCGCGATCCGCAGGATGGTGCGGCCATCGCACTGCGAGGTCGAGACGCCCTTGATCTCGAGCCTGCGCCAGGGCGTGTCGTCGTCGGCGAGCGGAAACATCGGTGAGTAGGCGAACGCCCGGTCGGTCGGGCGTGTCGGCAGCGCGTCCATGCGACGATCTTCCTCGAGACTCAGTCCGGGCTGGTGCCGCGGCGCCGGAAGGCGTCCAGACTGC
>CAXUCM010000015.1:14640-17601 GCA_964249315.1 uncultured Acetobacteraceae bacterium
GGGGGGGGGCGCCGCCGCGGGGGGGGCCCCCCGCGGCGCGCGGCGGGCGCGGGGGGGGGGGGGCGGGGCGCCCCCCCCGGGCGCCGGCTCCGCCTCGGCGACGGTGAAGCGAAGCACCAGCCGGACCTGCGGATCGGCGAAGCCGGAGATCGCGTCGAACGGGATCACCAGGGTCGAGGGCACGCTGCCGAACGACAGCCCGACGCTCATCAGCCCGGCGGCGCGATCCACCTTGAGGTCCCAGAACTGGTGCTGCAGGACGATGGTCATCTCCTGCGGATATTGCGCGAGCAGCCGGGTCGGGATCTGCACGCCGTGCGCGGTGGTGCGGAAAGTGATGTAGAAATGGTGCGCGCCCGGCAGCCCCTCGCTCTGGGCATGCAGCAGGGCGCGGATCATCACCTCGCGATAGGCCTGTTCGATCCACCGCTCGTAGGGCAGCAGGCTGGGCGGCAGGGCTGCCGCCTCTTCCGGCAAGCCGTCGCCATCCGTGTCGTCGCGCATCGGCCTGCCTCCCTGTTCCGTGCCTCGCTGTTGCCATGCGCCGGAGGGCGCGACAAGCCAAGGCGATGAGTGGGGGGGCTTCTGTTGCCCGGTGCCCCCCCGAACCGCGCTTGTCACTTATGCAGCGACAGCGAGCGCCTCGAAATTATCGTTGGCACCTGTGTTTTAGCCCGATAACGGCGGTACAATGCCGAGCAAAAGATGGGTCTTTACCACGCGTGTCGAGCCTGTTTCGCCCCCAAGCTGCGGAGCCGGCTCGCGCCGGGGTTCCGGAAGAATGGTGGAGGCGCCGGGCACTGCCCCCGGGTCCACAACGTTTATTCCACGCACCGTTTATCGCCATAGTCGGGTCAGGAGACGCGACAGACCGCATATAGTCGCAATCCGGCAGCCGTGAAAGGGCTTGCCGCGGATCGGAGGCGGGATCCGGCTAGCGCCGCCGTCCGCGCGGCGTCGGACGATAGTACGCCCAGGCGGCGGGCAGCAGGAAGGATCCCAGCGAGAACGGCCCGAGGAAGTCCACCTCGACGGTGAAGCGGCATGCGAAGAACAGGAACAGGCCGGCGAAGAATGCACGGGCTCCGTCCGGGCGACGGAGGCTGCCGCAGAGAACTGCGGCCGCGGCCAGAGCCAGGAAGCCGAGCAGGGCGACGAGGCCGAGCCAGCCGAGTTCCACCGCGGTCTCGTAGAACGTGTTGTGGAAGTGAAAGCCGGAGCGGCTGTCGATCTGCGCGTAGCGCCAAAGGCCCTCGGCCTCGACATGGCCCTGCACCCAGAACGCCTGATAGCCGACGCCGAGCAGCGGCCTGGCCGCCATGTATTCCCGCGCGCGCGACCAGAGGAAGGTGCGCCCGGTCAGGCCCGGGTCCTTGCCCAGCGCGATCAGCAGCGAGGACAGGTCCTCGCCCTGCGAGGCGGCGAGCGCGATGAAGCCCGCCGCCGCGACCAGGAAGACGGCGAGCAGCGCCACGAGGACGCCGCGACGGCGCGGCGCCAGCCGCGCGAGCAGCAGCACGAAGCCGACCGCGCCGAGCGAGCCGGCGGCGGTGAAGAAGGCGCCGAGCGAGTGCGCACGGACCAGCATGGCGGGTCCGAGCACCAGCCCGAACAGGGCGAGCGCCCTGAGGCGGCGAGGCTGCACCGGGTCGCCGAGCATGGCGGCGCAGCCGAGCAGCGACAGGCAGACGAAGCTGGCGAAGTTGTTCTTGCTGCCGAACACGCCGATCATCGCGACCTCGCCGGTGGTGCCGATCACCGCGTGGCCGCCGAACAGGGCGCTGGCCACGACCCCGAGCAGAAGCGCGCAGGTCAGCGACGAGACGAAGCTGCACGCCGGCTGCGCCCGCGCGGCGATCAGGCCCAGCGCGGTATACAGCACGAGCTCGGTGCTCAACCTGGCCGACAGCGCCGGCTCGTCGGACCACAGGCAGGAACAGGCGGCAACGCCCGGGAGCAGCCAGGGCAGCACGTACGAGCCGAGCCAGGCCGCACGGCGACGCGGGTCGGACAGCAGCACGGGCACCCAGGCGAGGAAGCAGACCGCGATCGCCACCGCCCCGAGCCGACCTTCGAAGACGGCCCCGCAGGCGGAGACGAAGGAGACCCACCAGACCCGCGACGGCACCAGCCACCCGTCCGATGCGACTTGGGCAGTGCCGGCACCTGCCAGCGCCACGCCACGCGCCTGCATCACGAACCCGGCCAGGCGTCCGCGCGCGCGGTGCGGTTCAGCACGAGGCCGAGGAGGCGACGCCGCTCCAGCCCGAAGCCATCCACCAGCGCGAGGACGTCCTCGCGACGAGTGCTGCCGTGCCGCGCCACCACGACCAGACCGTCGAGCTCGCGCAACACGGAAAACGCGTCGTCGATCCGGTCCAGCGGCGGCAGGTCCAGCACCACCAGCGCATGCGTCTGGCGCAGGCGGCTCAGCAGAAGGCTGAGATCCGGGCCTGACGGCGCCACCGGCACCATGGTCAGGCCGGCCGGGCCGATCGGGTCTCCAGGCGGCCTCGTCGCTCCGACCGGCGCCAGCGTCACCAGCGCCGCGGCGCGCCCGGACGCGGCGAGGCCGGCGGCAAGGTGGCGCGCGCTCATGCTGGCACCGTCGCCGGACCGGCGCGCCCCGCTGCCGCCCACGCCGCCTCCGCCCTCGCCGAGACGCTGCAGGACGCGCAGGCGGAGACGACGGACCTCGCGGGCGAACGGCGAGGATTCCGGATGCGCCCCGGTCGGGTCGAGCTCGGGCAGCATCGCCAGGCAGGCGAGGCCGAGCTGCCGCTCGAGCTGGGCCGCGCCGTAGAGGCGGTGGTCGAGCAGTTCGCTCAGCATCGCCAAGGCGAGGCCGAGGCCGAGGCCGAGCACGCCGGCGCCGGCCAGCACCAGGCTGGTCTTCGGGTGGCTGCGGCCGAGCGGCGGCGTCGCCGCGGTAATGATGCGGGCGCCGGCCACCGGGAACGC
>CAXUCM010000015.1:17611-21195 GCA_964249315.1 uncultured Acetobacteraceae bacterium
GTGGGTGTCATGCTGCAGAAAGTTCGTGTAGAGCGAGCGATCGATGTCGGCCGAGTTCTCGAGCGATCTGAGCGTCGCCCGGGCGGCGCTGGACGTGCCTGACTGCCCGACCAGCGCGTCGAGCTGCGCATGGATCGCCGCCTCGCCCGATCGCGCGATCGCCGCCTCGCTGCGCGTCGACTGCGCGATCCGCTCGACCTCGCGGCGGATCGAGAGGTTCAGCTCGGCCATCTCCTGGCGCAGCTTGACGGCCACGGCATGCGACCGCCCGTACCGAGCCGACCATTCCGCCTGCAGCCGGTCATCGTCGAAGTATTTCTGACGCAGCCCGTTGATCACCGGGCTCTGCAGAATGTCCGGCACCGCGTCATCGGCGAGGTCGCTTCCGGTCAGCACCGCCTCGAGACGATCCAGCCGCGCCTGCACCTGCGCGCTGCGGCCGCGCGCGGCGATCAGCTGGCTGTCCAGTCCGGCGAGCTGCTGCTGGTCGAGCTGGCCCTGGCCGGTCTCGACGATGCCGCTGCTCGCCTTGAAGGCCTGCACCGCCAGGTCGGCCGTCAGCGACTGCCGGCGCAGGGTCTCGAGCTGCCGGTGCAGCCAGTCGGCAGCCTCGCGGGTCGCGCCTGCCTTGGCGGCGAGCTGTCCGGACAGGTAGGCCGCAACGATGCCGTTGGCGAGGCGGGCAGCCTCCGCCGGCGCCGTGGCGGTGACGTCGACCTCGATCACGTAGGTCAGCCCGACGCGTCGCGCGACGGTCATGCCGAGCAACTGCTGGACCACCCGCTCGCGATGCAGATCCACCGTCGACACGCCGCCGGAGCCCGCCGGTGACAGCGCCGAGCGGAGCTGCCCGGCGAGCCTGCCGATCAGCGACGGGCGCCGGTTGAAGGAGGGATCCTCGCCGAGGCGCAAGGCGTCCACCACGTCGCGCGCGAGGCCCGGCGAGCGGATCACCTCGACCTCGCTCTCGACCAGCGCGTTGAGGATCTGCGCGTCGGCGATCGGCGGTTGCTGGCGGAACGCATCGGCGCGCTGGTTGTCGATCAGCAGCGTCGCGGTGGCGGTATAGTTCGGCGTTGCCGCGACCAGGTCGAGCAGTCCGATCAGCAGGCAAGCGCCGAGGCAGCCTGCGATCAGGCGATGCCGCCGGCGCAGCAGCGTCAGCAGCTCGTCGAACCAGGGGAACACCTCGTCGCGTTCGGCCGGCGGCTCGAGGATCCCCGGGGGCAGCGGGTTGACCGCGTTCATGCGCTTGCGACCGGCGAGAGGGAGTGACGCGTCTCGGCGGCATCGCGGCCGTCCCGCACCGGGGCCGGGCGCTCGGGGGCCGTCGCGCAGCGGGCGAACTCGAGCAGGCCGCGATAGCAGACCGACGGTGCGAAATGCCGTCGCACCACGTCCAGCGCGCCGACCCCTCGCCGGATGCGCGCCGGCTCGTCCCGCAGCAAGGCGACGATGGACTCGGCGAAGCCGGCCGCATCATCGGCCTGCGTCACCGCCTCGCCGGCGAGTTCCTTGACGCCTTGCAGGGTCGTCTCGGTCGCCACCACCGCCTTGCCGTGCGCGAGCGCCTCGACCAGCTTGATCTTCAGACCGGAGCCCTGTCGCAGCGGCGACACCAGCACCGCCGCTTCGCGGTAGAGCGGCGCCAGATCGGCGACGCAGCCGAGCAGGCGGACATCGCCGCGAGGGCTCGTCGCGGCGTTGCAGACGGTGCCGGCGACGAGCAGCCGGGCATCGGCCGCGGCGTCGGCGACGACCGGCCAGATCTCCTCGAGCAGCCAGTGCAGCGCATCGAGGTTCGGCGCCGTGTCGCTGCCGACGAAGAGCACGGTGCGTCCGTCGCCCGGCTGCGCCGCATCGACGCAATCGAGCGCCATCGGTGCCAGGATGACCCGGTCCTCGCCGAGCGCACGTTCGATGAAACCGGCTTCCTCGGCCTGGATCGCGAGCACCCGATCGGCCTGTCCGAGCAACTGCAGCTCGCGGCACTGATCGACGACGACCGGCCGTCCCGCCGCCTGCTGGGCGCAGAACAGGTCGTGCATCACCACCGCGGTCGCGGCACGCGGCCGCAGCGCGAAGGCCAGCGCCTCGTTGAGGAAGGCGTAGTCGGCGAGGATCAGCGAGGGATCGCGCGCATGGGTGGCCACGAACGCCTGGTCGGCCGACGTCAACGGCACCGCGATCGCGTGCGGCGCCTTGCGGGCGAGCCAGCCAAGTCCCAGGCCGAGCCGCCGATCGATCACGGCACCGAGCGCACGCAACGCGATCATCGGGTTGGTCGCGATCACCAGGCGACCGAGCCGCACGCCGCCATGCACGCGGATGGTATCGAACATCGCCATTTCGGGCTGCAGCACCAGCACCGGACGGCGCCCGAACATGGCCGGCGACACCCAGAGCAGATCGAGCGTGCAGCCATCCCGCCGCAGGGCCTCGCACAGGCTCAGCAGGTAGGCCGAACTGCCGTTGGTGCGGCCGACGATGCGTTGCCGCGACACGACGCAGACGCGCCGTCCCGGGCGCGCGGCAGGCGCGGGCGCGCGCCGGTCCCGCCAGCGCCGCAGCCGGTCGAGCAGCGGCACCCGCAGCAGCATCGCGACGCGCGGCCGGCGCGCGATCAGCCGCAGCGCCGCCGCCCAGCGATGCCGCTTCAGCTCGGCCACCAGGCCGCAGAACGCGATCGCATCGGTGATCGTGGCGCGACGGCGATCGAGCTCCGCAAGCACCGCTGCCGGCAGCGTCGCACCGGTGCCGCGCATGCGCGCGTCGGCTTCCAGCATCGGTGCCAGCGTCGCCGCCGACAGCCGGTGCGAGATCGAGCTGCCGTGCCTGCGGTAGAAGTAGGTCATCTGCGGGTAGACGCGAAACCTGGCACCGGCGAGCAGCAGTCGCAGGACCAGGTCGTAATCCTCGGCGATACGCAGCATGGGGTCATACCGGAAGCCGGCGGATTCGATGAAGCCGCGCCGGAACAGCGGCTTGAGGTAGCCCAGCGGCACGCCGCCGCCGCTCAGCCGGTTGCTCGCGACGTAGTCGGCCGCATCGATGCTGCACGCGACGGCGGCGAAGCGGCCGGACAGCAAGGCGCGCGCGGGCGCGCTGCGATCGTCGTGGAAGACGAGCTGGTTGTCGGCGACGATGTCCAGGGCCGCCGCTTCCGCCGCATCCACCAGCCGCGCCAGACGTTCCGGGTGCATCATGTCGTCGCTGTCGAGGACCGCGATCCAGCGGCCGCGTGCCACCTCGAGCGCCGCGTTCCGCGCCGCCGCCGGTCCCTGACGGGACTGGTTCTGCAGCAGCCGGATCCTTGCATCGCGGCCGCTTGCCGCCGCGACGCGCGCCACGCTGTCGTCGCGGGAGGCATCGTCGACGACGATGATCTCGATGTCGGACAGGGTCTGTCGCGTCGCCGAAGCCAACGCGTCCTCGATAAATCGAGCGGCATCGCAGCTGGCAATCACCACGCTGACGATCGGACCAGCCTTGCAACCATCAAACGGATTCTCAAGGCTAAGCCTTGAGCGGGTCCAGGGCAGAGCCCTGGCCTTTTCCGGATCACGAAGGTCGGTCGGTATCAT
>CAXUCM010000016.1:0-19840 GCA_964249315.1 uncultured Acetobacteraceae bacterium
CCAAAGGCGAGCCTTTGGCGGGATCGAGCCGCGAAGCGGATCGATGGGCGGAGCCCCAACCTTAACCCTTGCCCTTCGCCGGCAGCGGCCGACCCGTCTTCGGCACGATCGATGCCGTGCTGGGCGCGGCGGCCGTCTTGCTCGCCTTCGGCTTCTTGGCTTCGCGGTTGCTCTTCTTCTGTCCCTTGGCCATCAGGCATACCCTTCCGGTTCGCGCGCTTGCTTATACGATCCGGCCATCCCGCACGCCATTGCAAAAACGGAACATCGCCGTCGCGGCTGGCGAGATCCGGCATGGGCAGCCATGATGCGCCGGCCATGCGGCGCCGTGCGTAACCGGATGCGACGGCGCGCCGAAAGGAGGCGACACGTCGTGGAGGCAGGTCGATGGGGCGCGTCGGTGGGGCTGGTCGGTCCGGGAGTGGCGTGTGTCGGAGAGCGACTGGGGAGCATTGATGGTGGCGGCCCAGGCCGGAGACCGCGACGCCTATCACCGTCTGCTCGTCGGACTCGGCGGCTGGCTGCGCCGCTACTACACGGGGCGGCTGCCGCCCGGCATGGTCGACGACGCCGCCCAGGACGCGCTGCTGGCCGTGCACGAGAAGCGACACACCTACGATCCGACCCGTCCGTTCGGACCGTGGCTGTCGGCGATCGCGCGCTATAAATGGATCGACCGGCTGCGCGCCCTGAAATCGAGCCGCACCGAGACTCTGACCGACAGCTTCGCGGTGCCCGATCACGGCGACGCCGTCACCAGCGCCACCTCGCTGGATCGCCTGCTCGGCGACCTCAAGCCTGCCCAGGCCGAGGTGATCCGCCTGGTCAAGCTGCAGGGGCTGAGCATCGAGGAGGCGGCGGCACGCACCGGACAGTCCGCGTCGCTGGTCAAGGTCAACATCCATCGCGGCCTGAACCGGCTCGCGCTCGCGGTCCGGAAGGCAGGCTGATGCCGGACGACCAGCTCCTCGATCGTCTCGTCGGCGGATTGCGGCCGGTACGTCGGCGCCGGCCCGGGATCGAAGCCATCGCGGTGGCGGGCTTGTGCGCCGTCGAACTCGCCTTGCTGCTCGGCCTCGGCTTTGCCCGGCCGGACATGCCGATGGCGATGGGACTGCCGTCCTTCTGGTGGAAGCTGGGCAGCCTCGGCGTCATCGCGGCGAGTGGCACCGTCACCGCGATCCTGTCGCTCGATCCGGCTGCCTCGCCGGGCTCGGGCCTCCGCCGGCTGCTGGCCCTGGTCGCACTCTGCCTGCTCTGCGGCTGGTGCATCGACGCTTCGCGGCCCGGTCTCGCCGGCCTGCTGGTGCGGCTGGACTGGCATGACGGCGTCGCCTGCGTGACCAAGATGGTGGTGCTGTCGCTGGCGCCGCTGCTCGGTCTCGGTCTGCTGATGCGACGCGCGGCACCGACGCAGCCGGGCGGCACCTCGCTCGCCGTCGGCCTCAGCGCGGGCGCCTTGGGCGCCTTCGTCTTCGTGTTCGCCTGCCCGCACGACGACCCGTTCTACGTCGCGGTCTGGTACCTGGTCGGGTGCGGACTGGTGACGCTGGCGGCGCGATCGCTGCTGCCGATGCTGACGCGCTGGTAGGGATCGCCGCACGTAACCTGCCGCTTGCTTCCGGCATCGCATCAATGTTACGATATCGTGATCTTCGAGTCTGGCATGTGGGCTTGACCACCGGGAGTGCGGATGATCCGGTATCGACTTCTGACCGACAGCGTCCACTGGTTCGTCCATTGGCAATGCGGGTCGCGCTGGCTCCTGGTCTACGGACCGACCGCGGAAGCGCAGGCGCGCGAGTGGATCGACGCCATGGTGACCCAGGCGCTCTGACGATTTCGCGCCGGCGCGCTCCGATTTGACGGGTGCGCCCGGCTCAGCCTGCTAACCTCGGTGCGTGGCAGGCTGAAGAGCGCTGATGGCAGACGACCCCTACGACGTGCTGGGCCTCCCGCGTGACGCCGACGAGGCGGCCATCCGCCATGCCTATCGCGCCCTGGCGCGCAAGCACCACCCCGACCTCAACCCGGGCGACCCGGCAGCGGAAGCGACCTTCAAGCGGGTCGCCGCGGCTCGCGACCTGCTGTCCGACCCGGACAAGCGCGCCGCCTTCGATCGCGGCGAGATCGACGCGGACGGCCAGACGCGACCGGAACGGCCGACCTATCGCGATTTCGCCGAAGGCATGTCCGGACGCCGCTATCGTCCCGCCGGCGCGGAGCCGTCCGGACATCCGGCCGGCGGCTGGGGCGCCAGCGAAGAGGAACTCGGCGACATCTTCGGCACCATCTTCGGCGACCATCCGGGCGGCTTCGCGGGTGCGGCCGGCCCGATGCGCGGGCAGGACGAGCGCTACGGCCTGACCGTCGCATGGCTCGACGCCGTGCGCGGCGCCACCAGCCGGCTGAGCCTGCCGGACGGGAGGGTGCTGGACGTAAGGATCCCGGTCGGGCTGGAGGACGGCCAGGTGCTGCGTCTGCGCGGCCGCGGCGCTCCCGGCCATGGCGGCGGTCCCGCCGGCGACGCGCTGATCCGGATCAGCGTGGCCGGGCATCCGTATTTCCGTCGTGAGGGCAGCACCATCGAGGTCGAGCTGCCGGTCACGCTGCCCGAGGCGGTGCTCGGCGGCCGGATCTCGGTGCCGACGCCGGGCGGGCCCGTCGCGATGACGATCCCGCCGGGCTCGGACAGCGGCCGCCGCTTGCGCCTGCGCGGACGCGGCGTGCCGGCGCACGGCACCGAAGCGGCGGGCGACCTCTACGTGACCTTGCGCGTGACCATCGGCACACCCGATCCGGCGCTCGAGGCCTTCCTGCGCCAGTGGCAGCCCGCCGAGGCCGCCGACCCGCGGCGCGACATGATGGGGGCGGCATGATCACCGTCGAGACGCTCTGCGTCGAGGTAAGCGGGCTGCGGCCGGACGATCTGCAGCGCTGGATCGAGCAGGCCTGGGTCCGCCCGGACGGTGGGCCGGGGCGCTACCGGTTCCAGGAGATCGATGTCGCGCGGGTGCGGCTCATCGTCGAACTGCGCGAGCACCTGCAGGTCGGCGAGGAGGCGCTGCCTCTGGTGCTGTCGCTGCTCGACCAGCTCTACGAGGCGCGCCGGCGCATGCGACACGTGCGCGATGCGCTCGACCGGGCGACGCCGCCTTCGATGCGCGACGAGCTGCGGCAGGAGGTGCTGCGGCTGCTGGCGACCGGCCCGGCCGTGCCGGACGAATGATCCCGCCAGGATGACGGCGCTGGGACTGCTCGCCGTCCTGCTGACCCTGGCGGCCCTGTTCGGCGTCCTCAACCATCTGACCCTGCGACTGCCCAACACCATCGGCGTGCTGCTGTTCGCGCTGATGATGTCGCTGCTGCTGCTCGCGGCCGACGCGCTGATCCCCGGTGGCGACCTGCGCGCGCTGCCGCGCCGCCTGCTCGGCACCGTCGATCTGCCGGCCACGCTGATGAACTCCATGCTGTCCTTCCTGCTCTTCGCCGGCAGCCTGCATGTCGATCTCGGTCAGCTCCGGCGAAGCTGGCGCCCCGTGCTGGCGCTCGCGATCCTCGGCACCCTGCTCGCCGTCCTGCTGATGGGCGGGGCGATGTGGTGCGTCTTCCCGCTGTTCGGAGGGGCGGTGCCGCTGGCCTGGTGCCTCGTGCTGGGTACAATGCTCGCCCCCACCGATCCGGTCGCGGTGGTCGGCATGCTCAAGCGGCTCGGCCTGCCGCCGCGGCTGCAGGCCCTGTTCGCCGGCGAGAGCCTGTTCAATGACGGCGTCGGCGTCGTGCTGTTCGGAGTGGCGATCGGGCTCGCCACCGGCGACGGCAGCATCCAGGACGGCTGGCAGGTCGCCGCGCGCTTCCTGTTCGAGGCGGCCGGCGGCGGCGCGCTCGGCCTGCTCACCGGCTTCCTCGCGATCCGGACGATGGGCCGCATCGACGAGTTCAACCTCGAGCTGACGATCTCGCTGGCGCTGGCCACCGGCACCTTCAGCCTGGCCCAGGCGCTGCACATGTCCGGCCCGATCGCGGTGGTCGTGGCCGGCCTGGGCATGGGTGGAGAGGCCGCGAAGCGGGCGATGAGCAGCAGGACGCAGGAGATGGTGATGGGCTTCTGGTCGATGGCCGACGAGGTGATGAACGCCCTGCTGTTCCTGCTGATCGGCTTCGAAGTGGTGTCGGTGCCGTTCCATGCCGCCGATCTGGCGACGGCGTTGTGCGCGGTGCCGCTGGCGATCGCGGTGCGCTTCGTCAGCGTGCTGGTCCCGGCCCTCGTCATGCACGGGCCCGGTCGCCACCGGTTCGGCGCCCTGCTGCTGCTGACCTGGGGCGGACTGCGCGGCGGCATCTCGGTGGCGCTGGCGCTGTCGCTGCCGCACGCCGCCGCGCGACCGAAGCTGCTCGCGGTCTGCTACGTCACCGTGATCTTCACCATCGTGGTGCAGGGCCTGACCATGGAGCGGCTGGTCGAACGATTCTACCGTGCGGGTTTGTCTTAATTCCGAGGCTGCGCCTGGGTTTATTCGACGTTTGTCTCAAATCCGAGCTTTTCCCGATTTGGGCATGCAGATGCGACGATGAGGCTGCGCATCGACCTTCACCAGGCCTGATCGTCGCGTGCTATGCTGCAACAACGGCAGGTGCACGGCAGCTTCGAGAGGATGATGGATGGCGGATTTCGACGACTCTTCGGACACGCATGTCGCCGCTCGAACCGCCGCTCGCTACAGCGGCTATTTCGACCGTTACGAGACCGGACGCGCTTCCGGCTGGGTCGCCAACCTGGCCTCGCCGCAGACCATCGTCTCGCTGACCGTGCTCATCGACGGAGCCGAGATCGACCAGGTGCTGTGCGACGGGCTGCGTCCGGATGTCCGTGCCGCCCTCGAGCTCGGCTCCGCCCAGGTCGGCTTCACGTACGACATTCCCGAGACCTATCTCGACGGTCGGCCGCACGTCTTGAGTTTCCTGCTGCCGGACGGCAGCACCCTGGCGCATATGGGTGCGGACGGGCTGCGCAGCCTGAGCCAGTCGCTGGTGTTCAGCGACGTCCCGCACGTCGCCCTGCACGGTCAGCTCGACGGGCTGGTGCACGACGCCCTGCGCGGCTGGGTGCTGCGCAGGCGCGGCCATGCCGGGGCGCTGACCGCGCGCTGCGACCTGCTGGTCACCTGCGACGAGGTCCGCGTCGGACAGGTGCGCGCCGACCGGCTGCGTCGCGACGCCGCCAGCGTGATGGGCTGCGATCCGAATTGCGGTTTCGAGTTCACGATCCCGGCCGCCTTCCGCAAGGACTATCCGCAGAAGTTCAGGGTCTTCGTGCTGCCCGAGATGCTGGAGCTGTCGGGCAGCCCGCTGGTGACGCGGACCGTGTCGGAATATCTGGAGGGCCGTCTGCTGGCGCTCGCGTCCGACATGAGCCGTATGCACGCCGACCTGGAACGGATGCGGCGCGAGATCGACCGGCTGCTGCCGAGCGAAGGCTACCATCTCGACGATTACGACCGCTGGGCGCGACGCTATTACGAGAAGCTGCGCGCTCGCGTCGCCGCCGGGCGGCAGGCGCTGTGCGAACGCGGCGCGCTCCCCGACGAGCCGCTGGTCAGCGTGCTGGTGCCGACCTACAAGCCGGCGCTGGCCGATTTCGTCGCCGCGATCGACTCCGTCATCGCCCAGACCTATCGCAACTGGGAGCTGATCATCATCGATGACGGCAGCCGTTCGGAACAGGTCTCCGAGCGGATCGACCAGTTCTGCCGTCAGGACGGCCGGATCCGCTGCATCCGGCGCAGCCGCAATGTCGGCATCGCGCGCGCGACCTCGCTCGGCATGGATGCCGCCCGCGGCGCGTGGACCGTCTTCTTCGACCATGACGACATGCTGGTCGACGTCGCCCTGGAGGTGATGATCCGCGCGGCCCAGCGCACCGGTGCCAAGCTGCTCTACTCGGACGAGGACAAGCTCGACCAGGCCGGCTATTTCCGCGAGCCCAACCTCAAGCCGGACTGGAGCTATCGCTACGTGCTCGGCTGCAACTATGTCTGCCACCTCACCGTCGTCGAGACCGAGACGATGCGCGCGGTGGGACCGTTGCGCCGCGAGTATGACGGCGCCCAGGACCATGATTTCATCCTGCGTTGCGCCGAACGGCTCGATCACCGGCTGATCCACCACGTGCCCGAGCTGCTCTATCACTGGCGCATGACCCCGAACTCGACCGCGTCGGACGTCTCCAACAAGCAGTATGCCGTCGATGCCGGCGTGCGCTGCGTCGCCGACCATCTCGAACGCACCGGCCGGCCGGCGCGGGTGACCTCGATCGACGGGCTGACCATCTACGCCGTCGAATGGCCGTCGCGGGAGGCGCCGCCCGTCTCGGTCATCATCCCGTTCCGCGACGAGGTCGACACCACGCGGCGCTGCGTTGAGAGCCTGCTGCAGCATACACGCTACGACAAGTACGACATCGTCCTGGTCGATAACTGGTCGACGGCGACGGAGACGCTGGCCTTCCTGGAGACGATCGGCAGGCATGAGCGCGTGCGCGTGCTGCGCGTGGTCGAGGAGTTCAACTACTCGCGGCTGAACAATCTCGCCGCGCGGGACAACCAGGCCGCCTTCTACGTGTTCCTGAACAACGACATGTTCGTCTCGGATCCGGACTGGCTTCGTCGCCTGGTCGGCGAGGCGCAGGCGCGCGACGATGTCGGCATCGTCGGCGCCAAGCTGCTCTATCCGGACCACACGGTGCAGCATGCCGGGGTCGTGGTCGGCCCGGGCGGCATTGCCGAACACGTCCATCTCGGCATTCCCGGGCACGAGTACGGCTATATCGGCCGCGCCCGGCTGAGCCAGGAATATCTTGCCGTCACCGCCGCCTGCCTGCTGATCCGCGCCGACCTGTTCCATGCGGTGGGCGGCTTCGACGAGACCGATCTCCGGGTGGCCTACAACGACGTCGATCTCTGCCTCAAGGTGCATGAGCGCGGCGCGCGCGTCATCTGGTGCGCGGACGTGGTCGCCGAACATCATGAGAGCCTCTCGCGCGGCAGCGACCGGCGTCCCGACCAGGAGGCGCGTCTGTTCCGCGAGCAGCAGGTCATGCTGGAACGCTGGGGCGACAAGCCGTTCTTCCGCGAGGATCCGTTCTACAATCCCAATTTCGCCGAGCACGGCAGGCTGTTCCACCACCTGCTCGATCCGGCCGAACGGCCGCCGATCTGAGCCGGCGCATGGCCGTCCCGGCGCTCGACCGTCGAGGCTTCGCGCTGCTGGCCGCCGCGCTGCTGGCCCGCTGCGCCGGCGCCGACACCGACCTGTCCGCGACCGATCGCGCCGACATCGCCCGCATCCAGTCGGCACTGGACGCGCTGCACGGGTTTCGCGCGCGCTTCGTGCAGACTGCGTCGGACCGGTCCGTCAGCAGCGGCACGGTCTGGTACGATCCCGGGCGGTTGCGCCTCGAATACGCGCCGCCTGCACGCATGCAGGTGGTCGCCGTCGGCCGGCAGCTGGTGGCGCATCGCGACGCCGACGACGCCACCACCCGGATCGCGCTGTCTGGCAACCCGCTCGGCCTGCTGCTGGCGCAGCCGCTGCGACTGTCCGGCCCGATCCGCGTCACCGACGTGAGCCGCAGCCCCGGCATCCTGCAGGCCTCGCTGACCCGCACCGCCAACCCGGCGCAAGGCCTGCTGACGCTGATCTTCGCCGACCGCGCCGGCGGGCTCGAGCTGATCGGGCTGGAGGCGGTGGATCAGCACGGCACGCGCACGCGCTTCCGCCTGTTCGACGCGCAGTCCGGCCTCAGCCTGCCTGCCGAGCTGTTCCGGCCTCCGGGCGCCTGAGCTCGCCGAACACCGGCGCCCAGCTCCGGCGCAGGGCCGCATCCACCGCCGCCATGTCGGCGGCGATGCCGAGCGCGCGCAGGCTGGTGACGCCGTGCTCGCGTATGCCGCACGGCACGATGCCGTCGAAATGGGCGAGCTCCGGGTCGACGTTGAGCGAGACCCCGTGCCAGCTCACCCACCGCGTCAGCCGCACGCCGAGGGCGGCGATCTTGCTCTCGGCGCCGGTCTCCGGATCGACCACCCAGACGCCGACGCGGCCGGGCCGGAGCTCGCCTTGCACCCCGAACTCGGCCAGGGTGCGGATCAGCCAGCGTTCGAGCGCCTGCACGAAGGCGCGAACGTCTCGCGCCGGCACCGCGCCGTGCGGACGCTGCAGGTCGAGCATGACGTAGCCCACGCGCTGGCCGGGCCCGTGATAGGTCCACTGGCCGCCGCGGCCGGCGGCGAAGGTTGGAAAGCCGTGCGGATTGAACAGGTCGGCGGGATCCGCCGAGGTGCCGGAGGTGAACAGGGCCGGGTGCTCGAGCAGCCAGACCCGCTCGGCGGCCGCCTCGTCGCGGATCGCGCGCACATGCGCCTGCATCGCCGCGACCGCCTCCGGATAGGCCACCGGATCGGCCCCGATCCGCCAATCCGGTGCGGTGTTCTGCGTCATTGCTCCGGCGTGATGCATCGGTTATACGCCCCCGTCACACGGTATTGCCCAGGCGAGGACCGGTGTCACGGTGCGGTCGTGGCGGAATGGTAGACGCGCAAGCTTGAGGTGCTTGTGGGGGAAACCTCGTGGAAGTTCGAGTCTTCTCGACCGCATTATACCAGCCGGCTTCTCATGGCACCCACTCAAAGCCACGGCTCTGTCGTGAGAATCCAATTGCTTTTCAGAGGTTTCCAGAGGCGAGCCGTTGGCGGGGTTTGGGGCGGAGCCCCAACTTCAAGCTTGGCCGGCGTCGCGCCCTTGTCGTGCCGCTCGCGGAGTGATCCCCTTCGACCTCGCAGCGTGAGGAGGGGTCGGTGGACGAGGATTTCAGGAAGGCGGCTCTCGACTATCACCGCTCGCCGACCGCGGGGAAGCTCTCCGTCACCCCCACCAAGCGGATGGTCTCGCAGCGCGACCTCGCACTGGCGTATTCGCCCGGCGTGGCCGCCGCCTGCGAGGAGATCCGCCGCGATCCCGCGACCGCGCGCGACTACACCGCCCGCGGCAACCTGGTCGGCGTGATCTCCAACGGCACCGCGGTGCTGGGGCTGGGCAATATCGGCCCGCTCGCCGGCAAGCCGGTGATGGAGGGCAAGGCCGTGCTGTTCAAGAAGTTCGCCGGCATCGACGTGTTCGACATCGAGGTGGACGCCGCCGACCCGGACCGCTTCATCGATGTGGTGGCGGCCCTCGAGCCGACCTTCGGGGCGATCAACCTGGAGGACATCAAGGCGCCGGAATGCTTCCGCATCGAGGCCGAGCTGCGCGCCCGCATGGGCATCCCGGTGTTCCATGACGACCAGCACGGCACCGCCATCGTCGCCGCGGCGGCGGTGCGCAACGGGCTGGAGGTGCAGGGCAAGTCGCTGTCCGACGTCAGGCTGGTGACCTCCGGCGCCGGTGCGGCCGCGATCGCCTGCGTCGACCTGCTGGTGACGATGGGGCTGCGCGCCGAGCAGGTGACGCTGACCGACATTCGCGGCGTGGTCCATCGTGGCCGCGAGGACGACATGCCGCCCAACATGGCGCGCTATGCCCGCGACATCCCGGCGCGCACGCTGGCCGAGGCGCTCGAGGGCGCGGACGTGTTCCTGGGCCTATCGGCGCCGCGCGTGCTCAAGCCGGAGTGGCTGGCCCGGATGGCGCCGCACCCGTTCATCCTCGCACTCGCCAACCCGGAGCCGGAGATCCTGCCCGATCTCGCCCGCGCCGCGCGTCCGGATGCGATCGTCGCCACCGGCCGTTCGGACTACCCGAACCAGGTCAACAACGTGCTGTGCTTCCCGTTCATCTTCCGCGGCGCGCTGGATGTGGGCGCCACCACCATCGACGGCGCCATGGAGCGCGCCGCGGTCGAGGCGATCGCCGCCCTGGCGCGGGCCGAGGCCAGCGAGGTGGTGGTGGCGGCCTATGGCGGCGAGGCGCCGAGCTTCGGTCCGGACTACATCATCCCCAAGCCGTTCGACCCGCGCCTGATCCTGCATGTCGCGCCGGCGGTGGCCCGGGCGGCGATGCAGAGCGGGGTCGCCACCCGCCCGATCGCCGACTTCGATGCCTACAAGGAAGAGCTCGAGGTCTTCGTGTTCCGCTCCGGCCAGGTGATGCGGCCGATCTTCGAGGTGGCGCGCAAGGCCTCCCGGCGCGTCGCCTATGCCGAGGGCGAGGACGAGCGCGTGCTGCGCGCCGTGCAGACCGTGGTCGACGACCGGCTCGCCCGCCCGGTGCTGCTTGGCCGGCACGCGGTGATCCGCCGCTGCATCGACAGCCTCGGGCTGCGGCTGGTGCCCGGCCGCGACGTCGAGATCATCGATCCGGAGCAGGACGAGGCGGTGTTCGGCCCGCTGCTGGCACCCTATCGCAAGCTCGTCGAGCGACGCGGCGTGCCGCCCTCGATGGCCGACCGGCACATGGTGCGCCGCCCGACGGTGGCGGCGGCGATGCTGCTGCAGGCGGGCCTGGTCGATGCCGCCCTGGTCGGCGGCCACGGCGACTGGTGGCGGCACATGCACTACTGGAGTCCGCTGATCCCGCGTCGCCCGGAGGTGTCCCGGCTGTACGCGCTGTCGGGGCTGATCCAGTCGAACGGCGTGCTGTTCTTCTGCGACACCCATTTCAATCTCGATCCGACCGCGGAGCAGATCATGGAGATGACGCTGCTGGCGGCCGACGCCGTGCGCATGTTCGGCATCACCCCGCGCGCCGCGCTGCTGTCGCACTCCTCGTTCGGAGCGAGCAATTCGGATTCCGCGCGCAAGATGCGCCGCGCGCTTGCGCTGCTGCGCGAGCATGCGGCGGACCTCGAAGTCGACGGCGAGATGCAGGGCGATGCCGCGCTGAGCGAGACGTTACGCGACCGCGTCATGACTTCCAGCCGTCTGAACGGCACCGCCAACCTGCTGATCATGCCGACGCTCGATGCGGCCAACATCAGCTTCAATCTGCTCAAGGCGGCTGCGGAAGGACTGCAGGTGGGACCGATCACGCTCGGCGTCAGCAAGCCGATTCACACCCTCGCCGGCAGTGCGACGGCGCGCGCGATCGTGAACCTGACCGCACTCGCCGCGATGCAGGCGGACCAGGCCGCCGAATGAAGGCGGGGGCGGTCTTCCATTGCGGCGGACGCTGCCACGTGGCAGCCTCGCACGTCTTATCACCGTGCCGCCAGCCGGCTCCGCGTCTCTGAAGTGAAGGTGAGCGATCGTGATCAAGCCCTTGCGCAAGGCGGTCCTGCCGGTCGCCGGATTGGGAACCCGCTTCCTGCCGGCGACCAAGGCGATGTCGAAGGAGATGCTGCCGGTGGTCGACCGGCCGCTGATCCAGTACGCCGTCGACGAGGCGCGTGCGGCCGGGATCGAGCAGTTCTGCATGATCACCGGGCGCGGCAAGACCGAGCTGGTCGAGTATTTCGACATCGCCTACGAGCTGGAAGCGACTTTGCGGCAGCGCGGCAAACAGGAGGGCCTGGATGCGCTGCGCGACACCAGCATGCAGCCCGGCTCGATCGTCAGCGTCCGCCAGCAGGAGCCGATGGGACTCGGTCATGCGATCTGGTGCGCGCGCTCCTTCATCGGCGAGGATCCGTTCGCGATCCTGCTGCCCGACGACATCATCCTGAGCAGGACACCTTGCCTGAAGCAGCTTGCCGATGCCTACCATTCGACCGGCGGCAACGTCGTTGCGGTGACGGAAGTGCCTCCGGAGCAGACCAACCGTTACGGTATCCTTCGCATCGGCGCCGATGACGGCCACCTCGTCGAGGTTCTCGGCCTGGTCGAGAAGCCGAAGCCGCAGGATGCGCCGTCGAACCTGTCGATCATCGGCCGCTACGTGCTGACCGCCGACGTGATGCCCTACCTCGCCCTGCTCGAGCGCGGTGCCGGCAACGAGGTGCAGTTGACCGACGCGATGGCCAAGATGATCGGGCAGGTGCCGTTCCACGGCATCCGCTACGAGGGCAAGCGGTTCGATTGCGGCGACAAGGTGGGTTTCCTTGAGGCGCAGATCGCCTTCGCGCTGGAGCGCGAGGATCTCGGCCCTGCCGTTCGCGAGTTCCTGAAGCATTATTGCGAGTGTCTGTAATGTTCCGGCATGATTTCGATCCCACCAGTCTGCGCGAATACGACATACGCGGGATCGTCGGCACCACGCTCGGCGCTGCGGACGCGTTCGCCGTCGGCCGCGCATTCGGCACCATGGTGGCCCGGTCCGGCGGCAGCACGGCCGCGGTCGGCTTCGACGGCAGGCTGTCCTCGCCGGAACTGGAGCAGTCCGTCGTCGACGGCCTGAAAGCGTCCGGCATCGAGGTGCTGCGTGTCGGTCGCGGGCCGACGCCGATGCTGTACTACGCGGCGACGACCCTGCAGACCGACGGCGCGGTGATGGTCACCGGCAGCCATAATCCGTCGAACTACAACGGCTTCAAGATGATGATGGGCCGCAAGCCGTTCTACGGCGCCCAGATCAAGGAGCTCGGGCGCATCGCCGCGGATGCCGACCTGATCGAGGCGGCGGCCGGGTCCGAACGGCGCGTGGACATCGCGCACGACTACATCGCGCGACTGATCGCCGACTGGGACGGCGGCGACCGGCTGCTCAAGGTGGTCTGGGACAACGGCAACGGTGCGGCCGGCGACGTGCTGCAGCGCCTGGTCGGCTCGCTGCCCGGCGAGCACACCGTGCTGAACGGCACCGTCGACGGCAACTTCCCGGCGCACCATCCCGATCCGACGGTGCCGAAGAATCTCGAGCAGCTGATTGCAGCCGTGCGCGAGCAGGGGGCCGATGTCGGCATCGCCTTCGACGGCGATGCCGATCGCATCGGCGTGGTCGACGATCAGGGCCAGATCCTGTGGGGCGACGAGCTGCTGATCGTGCTCGGGCGCGACGTGCTGCGCGAGCATCCGGGTGCGACCATCATCGCCGACGTCAAGGCGAGCCAGGTGCTGTTCGACGAGATCACTCGCGCCGGTGGCAAGCCGCTGATGTGGCGCACCGGGCACTCGCTGATCAAGGCGAAGATGGCGGAGACCGGCTCGCCGCTCGCGGGCGAGATGTCTGGTCACGTCTTCTTCGCCGACAAATGGTTCGGCTTCGACGATGCGCTGTACGCGTCGGTCCGGCTGCTCGGTATCGTCGCTCGCATGACCTCGCCGCTCTCCTCGGTCAAGCAGGCGCTGCCGCGCACGGTGAGCACCCCGGAGCTGCGTTTCGACTGCGCCGACACACGCAAGTTCGGCGTGATCGAGGAGGTCGCGGCCAGGCTGAAGCAGGAGGGCGCCGAGGTCACCGCGATCGACGGGGTACGGGTGCGAACGCCCGACGGCTGGTGGCTCTTGCGGGCGTCCAACACCCAGGCGGTGCTGGTGGCGCGTGCCGAAGCGGGCGACGAGGCCGGCCTCGATCGGCTCAAGTCGGTCCTGGTGCAGCAGTTGGAGCAGTCCGGCCTGTCGGCGCCGGATTTCTCCGGAGACAATGCCGGGCACTGAGAACCCCCGGGTGGCAGCGCCCAGCGACGCCACCCTCCTGATCCGCAGCCGCTCGCCCGGCTTCTCGACGAAACCCCCCGACTTCGTCCATGGCGAGGTGATCCCGGATTCGATCCGGGCCGCCTGTTCGGCCTGGGAGCAGCGGCATTTCGCGCCGCGCGACCTGTTCGTCCGGGTGTTTCGCGACGCCTTCGTCGCCGAGGAAGGCCTGGTCTTCACGCGCGACGGCGAGCTGATGCGCACCAGCATCCGGCAGCACGAGGCGGCCATGATCGAGCGCGCCGGCAACGCCGTGCAGCACGTCATCGCCGGCGGTCCGGCGGTCCGGCACGACATGGCGCTGGTGCTCGGCAAGAAGCGTGGCGCCGGCAATTACGGCCACTGGATGATCGAGATGCTGCCGATGCTGCACCTGGCGCTGTCCCGCCTGAGCGACGCGCGGATCGGCGTGCTGGTGCACGATGTCAACCATGCGCAGCTCGGCCGGATCATGATCGAGACCCTGCGCCGACTCGGCATCGACGACCGGCGCGTTCGGGTGAGCGGGCTGGAGCCGGTGCAGGTGCGCGAGTTGATCGTCGTCGAGGGCATGACCGAGCACGGCACCTACATGTCGCCGCTGGTGCGCGACTGCCATGACCGCCTGTCGCACGGCGTCGCCGGCCGCGGTATCGAGCGGCTGTTCCTGCAACGTGGCGCCGGCGTCGGGCGGCAGTTCCAGGACGAGATCCACGTCAACCGGCTCGCCGCGGAACGCGGCTTCACGGTGCAGTCTATGGTCGGGCTCGGGCTCGACGGGCAGATCGGTCTGATGCGCGATGCCCGACTGATCGCAGGCGTGATGGGCGCGGCGATGACCAACCTGATCTACGCCAGAGCCGGCGCACGCGCCGCCCTGTTCGCGCCGGCAGCGATGCCCGACACGTTCTTCTGGTTCATCGCCAACCATCGCGAGCTGCATTACCGCGAAGTCCGCTGCCTCCAGGGCGCTCCGGGCGAAGGCTGGAATCGCCCTCTTGACCTGGGGCCTCGCACATTTCGTCGCGTTCTCGACCAGGAGGTTGCGGCTCTCTGAAGACTAGGGCTCCGCCCTGGACCCGCTCAAGGCTCAGCCTTGAGAATCCGTCACCAAGAGGTTTCCGGAGGCGAAGCCTTTGGCGGGGCTTGAGGCGCGGCCCCGACCTTAGGCTCGCAGGGCCACCGGCGCACGCGAGGCCGGCTCGAAGACGGAGTATTCGCCTGCGGTCGTGCGGAAGCTGCCGCCGAGACCGGTAATCGTCTCCGCGCCGCCGAGATAGAGCAGCCCGTCCGGAGCCATGCGCGATGCGATCATCTCCAGGGCGCGCGCCTTCGTTGGTGGATCAAAATAGATCAGCACGTTGCGGCAAAATACGACGTCGAAACGACCGAGCGGCGCCGGATCGGCGAGCAGGTTCCACTCGCGGAACTCGGCCATGTCGCGGATCGGCTTGATGATCCGCCAGCCATCCGCCTCCTTGGCGAAATACTTGACCAGCATGCGCGCCGGCAGGCCGCGCTGCACCTCGAACTGGCTGTAGAGGCCCTCGCGCGCACGTGCCAGCGGCCCGCGGGCGATGTCGGTGCCGAGGATCTGCACGGGGCGACCGTGCAACGCCGGACCCATCTCGCTGATCTGCATGGCCAGCGAATAGGCCTCCTGGCCGGTCGATGCGGCCGCCGACCAGATCCGCAACGGCATGCCGGCGGGCCGCTGCGCGTGCAGACGAGGCAGCCCGAGCGCGCGCAGATGCTCGAACGGCTTGGTGTCGCGGAAGAACAGGGTCTCGTTGGTGGTCAGTGCCTCGACGACCTCGTTCTGGGTGGCGAGATCGGTCCGGAGCAGCGGGATCAGCGCCGTGTAGTCGCGCAGGCCAAGCCGTCGCGCGATCGGCGCGAGACGCGTATCGACCAGATAGACCTTCTCGGGACCGAGCGCCAAGCCGGAACGCGCCTTCACCAGGGCGGCGACTTCATCGAAGGCGTTCATGACGAACGGTTTAGCATCTGGAGGACCTTGCCTGCGAGTTCATCGATTGGGAGCACCGCGCAACAGAGCCCCGCGCGCGCGACCGCGCCGGGCATGCCCCACACCACGCTGCTGGCTTCGTCCTGCGCCATCACCGCGCCGCCGGCCTCCAGCACGGCCTGCGATCCGCGCAGCCCATCCTGACCCATGCCGGTCAGGATCACGGTGAGCACGCGGCCGCTGCAGGCCAGCGCGGCACTCCGCAGCATCGGATCGACGGCGGGACGGCAGGAATTTTCCGGCGGGTCGTCGGTGAGGCGCGTGCGCAGACCCTGATCGGTGGCGACGATCGTCATGTGCCGGTCCCCTGGGGCGATCAGGATCTGGTCGGCGAGCAGGGCCTGATCATTGCCGGCTTCCTGGCACGAACGTGGTCCCTGGCGATGGATGTGATCGGCAAGACTGCGCGTGAACAGCGGCGGCATGTGCTGGGTGACGATGATCGGTACCGGCAACGGGGTCTTGAGTGCGCGCAGGAAGGAGAACAATGCCTGTGGTCCGCCCGTCGAGCTGCCGATAGCCAGCAGCTGCGGCGACCGCGACGGTCCTGCCCGCAGCTGGATCGCGGCCCCCGTGGCGGGCTGAGCCGCCGCGACGGAGATGGTGGCCGGGATGCTCGTCGAGGCTGCGGCCGACCTTGCCGGACGCGGGGCGTCATCAAGACGGCGCAGCCTGGCCTGTCCCTTGACCTTGGCCAGGATCTCGCGTGCGAACTCGTCGACCTGATGCGCGGCGGGCTTGGGAACGTAGTCCGCAGCACCCGCCTGCAAGGCCTGCATCGCGATGGCGCCGCCCACGGTAGTCAGCGCGGACGCCATGATGATGCGAACGCTCGGATCGATCTTCAGCAGCAACGGCAGCGCCTTTAGCCCGTCCATCACCGGCATCTCGACGTCGAGCACGACGACATCGACGCCGCCGCCGCGCATCGCCTCGGCCGCCTTTTCTCCGTTGGCGGCGAGCCCGGCGACCTCGATTGCCGGATCCGTGCGCAGGATCCGGGCGATGATCGAACGGATCGTGAAGGAGTCGTCGCAGACCAGCACGCGAATGCGGGACGAGGCTGCGCGTTCGGGCAGCGGGTCGCGCATCACGGCGCCGATCCCAGCAGCCCGAGCTGCTCGAGCTTGCCGAGCAGGATGGCGTCGTCGAACGGCTTCATGATGTATTCCTGGGCGCCGGCCTCGATCGCGGAGACGATGAAGTCGGGCTCGTTCTCGGTCGTGCAGAGGATCACGATCGGCTGCTCGGCGCCGAACTGCGCCCGCAGCGCGCGCAGGCACTCGATGCCGTTCATCACCGGCATGTTCCAGTCGAGCAGCATGGCGTCGGGCAATCGATCGCGCGCGTGCCGCAACGCATCGGCGCCGTCGACCGCCTCGTCGACGATCAGGCCGGCGTCCTGCAGGATTTGGCGTGCGATCTTGCGTACGACCCGGCTGTCATCGACGACCAGGATGCGCCTTGCCGGTGCGGTGACGGGATCCATCAGGCGGCCGCCTTGTCGAGGAACAGCAGCCGGCCGACATCGAGCACCACCATCAGGCGCTCGGGCAGGCGGAAGATGCAGCTGGCGAACTCGATCCAGGCTGGTCCGAGCGTCGGCGGGGGCGCCTCGCTCTCGTTCATGTCGAGCGTCAATACTTCCAGCGCCTGGTCCACCAGCAGCGCGTAGCCGCCGCCGGCCTCTTCCGCGACGACGGCGACCAGCTTGGCGGCGGCTGGCGCCGGCGTCAGCGAAAGGCGGCGGCGCAGGTCGATCGCGGTGACGATGCGGCCGCGCAGGTTGATGTTCCCGGCGATCTCCGGCGGCGCCAGCGGGATCCGCGTGACGACGCTGTCGGCGATGACGTCGCGGACGGTCAGGACCGGGACGCCGCAGAGCTGGCCACCCACCATCAAGGTCAGGAAGCCCTGCTCGCGCTTCTCGCGGGCGGCGCCGGCGGCGGTGAAGCTGACATGGTCGTTGGTCATGGGCATGTCCTCGGTCAGGCGGCGACGGATTGGGCCTGCGGATGCGCCAGGCACTGCTCGAGGCTGGTCAGCAGGGTCTCGCGCTCGAACTTGCGGATGTAGTCGGTGAATCCCGCCTCTCGTCCGGCTTGCACCTCATCGTTGCCGGAGAGTGCGAGCATCGGCAGGTCCGCCCAGATGCCGCCTTCGCGCACCTTTCGCGCGAAGCTGTGGCCGTCCATGCCGGGCATCTCGATGTCCGATACGATCGCATCGAAGCGTCGTCCGACCTCGCGCAGGGCGAGCGCCTTCTCGGCGGTGGTGGCCGTGGTCACCTCGTAGCCGGCGGCGGACAGGGTCGGCACCAGCAGGTTGCGGAAGAAGTCGCTGTCTTCGACGACGAGGACGCGCGGACGGCTCCTGGCCTGGGCCGGGGGATGGAACCAGTTCCGCGAGGCCTGGGTGAGCCAGTAGCCGGTATCGATGATCTCGGTCGCCTTGGCATCGATGATCGCGGTGCCGAGCAGGCCGGCACGATCGCTGGCAAGCTCGATCGTCATTGCCGCACTGACCACGTCGAGGATCTCGTCGACCATCAGCCCGATATGCTGGCCGTTATCGCTGATCACGAGCACGGCCTGGGTCTCGGTCCGCGTGGCGATCTCCGGATCGAGTGCGACCAGCGGCATCAGAGCGCCGCGATACTGCGTCACCAGGCGCGAGCCGGTGAGCTCCAGGCGGCCACGCGGGATCATCTCCAGGCGCGCGATCAGGGCGAGCGGCAGCGCCTTCTGCGCGCCGGGGCCCGCGCGCACCAGCAGGAGTTCGCGACGGTCCTCTTCCGCCGCCGCCGCGTCCGGGATCCGGCTGCTCGCCTCGGCACCGCCGCCGAGCTTGCTCTCGCGCGCGATGCCGAGCGGATCGAGGATCATGATCACCGAGCCGTCGCCGAGGATGGTGTTGCCGCTGAACAGCGGGATGCTGCGGATCACCGGCGCGACCGGCTTGACCACGATCTCCTCGGTATCGAACACGTGCTCGACGATCAGGCCGAGCCGCTGGTTGCCGATCGCGACCACCACCACGATGCGTTCGCTGTCGGGGCGGTCGAGGTCGAGCTTGAGGATGCGCGACATCGACACCAGCGGCAGCAAGCGGTCGCGCAGACGCAGCACCTGCGAGCCGTCGATGGTCTCGAGCACCATGTCGGGCTGCGCGCCCGGCAGCACGATCTCGACCACGCTGATCTGCGGGATGGCGAAGCGCTCGCCCGCAGTACCGACGATGAGGGCCGAGACGATGGCGAGCGTCAGCGGGATCTTGATCAGGAACTGCGAGCCGTGGCCGACCCGGCTGTTCAGGTCGATGGTGCCGTTGATGCGCTCGATGTTGGTCTTGACGACGTCCATGCCGACGCCGCGACCGGAGACGGAGGTCACCGCGGCGGCGGTGGAGAAGCCTGCATGGAAGATGAAGCGGCGGATCTCCTCCTCGCTCATCCGGCGCAGCCGTTCCTCGCTGACCAGCCCCTGCGAGACGGCGCGGGCGCCGATCCGTGCCGGATCCATGCCGCGGCCGTCGTCGCTGATCTCGATGACGACGTGGCCGCCCTCATGGCGCGCGGCCAGCGTGATCGTGCCTGCTTCCGGCTTGCCGGCACGACGTCGCTCGGCAGGAGGCTCGAGACCGTGATCGCCGCTGTTGCGGATCATGTGCGTGAGCGGATCCTTGATCAGCTCGAGCACCTGGCGATCGAGCTCGGTCTCGGCGCCGCGGGTCACCAGCTCGATCTTCTTGCCGAGATCGTGCGAGAGGTCGCGGACCAGCCGTGGCAGCGTGTTCCAGGCCATGCCGATCGGCTGCATGCGCGTCTTCATGACGCCTTCCTGCAGGTCGGAGGTGAGCTGCGACAGGCGCTGCATCGGTGTCGCCAGGCTGCTCTCGGCGTCGTCCGCACCGCCGCCGCGGCCGCTGCGCAGGATCTGCAGCAGCTGGTTGCGGGTGAGCACGAGCTCGCTCACCAGCGTCATCAGGTTTTCCAGCATGTCCACGCCGACGCGTATGGTCTGGCTACGGCCGGGAGTTTCGGCAGCGGCGGGCTCCTGGATGCCGGGAGACGGCTCCGCGACGGGCTCCGGCGCCGGCTCGGGCGGCGGCGGCGGGGGGGGCGCGCCGCCCCGGGCGCCCCCAGCGGGCCCCGGGCCCCCCCCCCCCGCCCCCCCCCCCCCCCCCACCCCCCGACGCGGACCCGGCGGCGCGGCCCGCGCTGCTGAACACCTGCTACGCCTTTCGCGACGACAGCCCGGGGGGGGAG
>CAXUCM010000016.1:19850-20756 GCA_964249315.1 uncultured Acetobacteraceae bacterium
AGACGGCTCCGCGACGGGCTCCGGCGCCGGCTCGGGCGGCGGCGCCGCTGCCTCGACGGCAGCGGGCGCATGTTCCGACGTGGCGGCGGCGGCGACCTCCCGCGTGACCGGCACCGCGCGTCCCTCGGCGAAATCGTTCAGGGCTGCGATCAGCGGCGCGTCGTCGCCGGTCGGCTCCGGCTGGCCGCGGTTGAGCGTGTCCACGATCATGCGGATGCGGTCGATCGCGGTCAGGATCAGTCCGATGCCTTCGGAGTTCACCTGCAGCGTCCGGTTGCGCAGCTTGTCCAGGACGGTCTCGGCCGCGTGGGCGACCTTCTCCAGCCGCGACAGTCCGAGGAACCCGCAGGTGCCCTTGATGGTGTGCACCAGGCGGAAGATCAGCGAGACGGTCTGCTTGTCGTCCGGCGCGCGCTCCAGCCGGACCAGGGCGAGATCGAGCTCGGAGAGACTCTCCAGGGACTCGGTCACGAAATCGGCGAGCAGATCGTCCAAACCGGCGCTCCATGCGTTGCGGGCGTCTCGAATGCTGCGAGAATGACCGACGAGCCTGAACATTCCGTAAACATCGAGGCGACGGATGCACGAACTCCCGTTCAGGGCGCCGGTGGAGCCGGGTCAGTGGGTGATGCACCCGGATCACCCGGAGTGGGGTGCCGGCCAGGTGCAGTCGGCGATCGGCGCCCGCGTGACGGTGAATTTCGAGAACCAAGGCAAGGTGCTGATCAACGCGGCCCTGGTCGCACTCGAGATCCAGTCGTAGCGTGGCGACGTGCCAAGGCTCTCCGTCGGAAACCTCTTGTAGATGGATCCTCAAGGCTTCGCCTTGAGCGGGTCCCGGGCAGAGCCCTGGCCTTGATGGGTCGAGCGAAAGGCTGGTCGGCGTGATCGACCCGTTCGGCCGTG
>CAXUCM010000017.1:0-8345 GCA_964249315.1 uncultured Acetobacteraceae bacterium
GGCCAGGGCTCTGCCCTGGACCCGCTCAAGGCTCAGCCTTGAGAATCCGTCACCAAGGGATTTCCGAAGGCGAGCGTTTGGCGGGATTGAGCCGCGAGGCGGATCGATGGGCGGAGCCCCAACTTTTAGCTGCCGCGCTTCGCTCCGGCCTCGGACGGCGAACCGCCATGGCCGTTATTGACAACGTGCACCTTCTGGTCGGCTTCGAGGTCGGTCGGCGGATTGACCACGATCTCCTCGCCGCCCTTCAGGCCATCGCGCAATTCGGCGCTGTCGCCGAGATCGCGTGCGATGGTGATCGGCTGCATCCGCACCGTCTGCTGCGTCGTGACGCTGGCGACGTGCAGGCCGGAGGCATCGAAGATGAGGGCGGAGTCGGGGATCGTCACGACCGGCGTGGACTGGCCGAGATGGAACGATACGTTCACGTAAAGGCCGGGTGCGAGCAGCGCGTCCGGGTTGGGGATGTCGATCTCCACCAGCATCGAGCGCGAGTTCTGTGCGAGCGAGGCGGCGCTGCGGGAGACGCGGGCATGAAAGACATGGTTGGGGATTTCCGGCACGGACACCGAAGCTTCGAGCCCGTCATGGATGCCGGCGAACTGGCTTTGCGGAACGTAGACCTCGCACCGCAGGATGTCCTCGCGATCGATGTGGAACAGCGGCGTGCCGCTGCTGCTGTCGCTCTGCACCAGGTCGCCGACATCGACGTCGCGCTGGGTGATGACGCCGTCGAAGGGCGCCGTCACCTGCTCGAAACCGGTCAGCGCGACCAGGCGGTCGACGGTGGCCTGCTGCGCGCGGATGTTGGCGACGGCAACCCCGATGCCGGCCTGGGCGGAGCCGACGCTGGAGACCGAGACCAGGGCGTTGGTGTTGTTGGTGTCGGCGGTCTGCTGCGTGCCCCAGCCTTCGCGCGCCAGCGTGCTGGCGCGATACTGATTGATGTTGGCGAGCTTCTTGTTGTCCTGCGCCTGCTTCAGCGTGGTCTGCGCCTGCACCAGGGCGGCCTGCATCTGGCCGAGCTGCGCGCGCGCCTGGTTGAGCTGTTCGTCGAGATCGGGGGCGGAGATGCGCACGAGCAGGTCGCCCTTGCGCACCCGGCTGCCGATATCGACGCGCCGTTCGGCGATGAAGCCGGTGGCGCGCGCGAACAGGTCGGCCGAATCCAGCGCCGCGGTCTGCCCAGGCAAGGTGACCGCCGGGCGGCTGGCGGAGACCGTCGCGGTGGCGACCTGGATGTCGGGGACGAAGCTCTGCGAGGCGCTCAGCGTGTCGCGAGCAGCGCTGGTCTGTCGCCAATGCGTGAAGCCGCCCCAGGCCAGCAGGAGCGCGAGCGGCAGGGCGACGTAGAGCGCGAGCCGCCGCGGCGGCGTCCGCGGCGTCGGCGGGGCTTCGGTCTCGGTCCGGGCGTCACTCACAGATAGTCCTCCGCCTGGCGCACCGGTCCGCGGCGCAGCACGGTGTAGAGGTAGGGTACGAACAGCAGGGTCGAGATCGTGCCGATGGAGATGCCGCCGATCACGGCGCGGGCCAGTGCCGCGTTCTGTTCGCCGCCCTGGCCGAGATCGAGCGCCATCGGGAACAGCCCGACGATCATCGCGCCCGCGGTCATCAGCACCGGGCGCAGACGCGTCTCGCCGGCCATCAGCGCCGCCTCCTCGGCCGAGCAGCCGGTCTGCTCACGGTGCTCGCGGGCGAAGGTGACCAGCAGGATCGAGTTCGCCGAGGCCACGCCGACGCTCATGATCGCGCCCATCATCGAGGCGATCGAGAAGGTGGTCTGGGTGATGAACAGGCTCATGATGATGCCGCAGAACACCAGCGGCAGGGCGGCGAGCACCACGAACGGATCACCCCAGTCCTGGTAGTTCAGCACCATCAGCAGGTAGACCGCAATGATCGCGACCAGCAGGCCGATCTCGATATGGCTGAAGGCGCTGTCCATGCTCTGGATCTGGCCGCGCACGATGATCTTGTCTGGCGGCTGCAGGTGCTTCTGCTCGTCGGCCACGACCGCGCGGATCCGCGCCGCGGCGCTGCCCAGGTCGCTGTCCTGCACGGCGGCGTAGACGTCGTAGGTCGGCTCGGTGTTGACGTGGCTGAGCACCGCCTGCGAGACGTCGCGATGGAAGCTCGCGACGTTGCTCAGCAGGGCGATCGGCTGCACCGGGCCGGGATTGACCGTCTTGCCCGAAGGGGCGGGTGCGAAGATCGGCGTGTTCTCGACCTCGCTGAGCGTGTCGGTGCGATATTCCGGGGTCTGCACGGTAAGCTGCCACGGGATGCCGGTCTTGGGATCGGTCCAGAAGTTCGGCGAGACCTGGAAGGAACCGGACAGCGAGACGTTGAGCTGGTCGGCGACCTGCTGTTCGGTCAGGCCAAGCTCGAGGGCGCGCTGGCGATCGACTTGAGCCACGAACTCGGGCGCGTCGGGGATCTGCTGGATGTGCACGTCCACCAAGCCGGGCACCTGCCTGAGGCGGCGCTCCAGGCGTCGCGCCTCGGCGAGGTCGGCGTCCTGGTGGCGGCCGTGCACCTGCACGTCGATCTGCGCGGGCACGCCGAAATCCAGGATCTGGGTGATCATGTCGGCCGGCTGGAAGTAGAAGGTCGCGTCGGGGAAGCGCTGGCGCAGCTCGACGCGCAGACGCTTGGTCAGTCGCGTCGCCGACACCGACGGCGCGAACGTCGCCTGGATCTGGCCGTCATAATAGGCGACGAAGGTGCCGTCGTTGAAGGCAAGGTTATAGTTCACCGAGGGCAGGCCGATATTGTCGACCATGGTCTTGACCTTGGCAGGTCCGGCATCCCGGCGGATGAGGTCCTCGACGCTCTGGAACAGCTTGGCGGTCTCCTCGATGCGCAGCCCTGGATGGGCACGCACGTGCAACGCGATCTGGCCGGATTGGATCGCCGGGAAGTAGTCCTGGCCGAGGAACGGGAACAGCGCCGCTCCGACCAGCAGCACCAGCCCGGCGACGCCGGCGGTGAGCCAGCGCGCCTTCAGCACCGCACGCAACAGGCCGCCATAGAAGCTCTGGAACCACTTGAAGCCGCGTTCGAACGCGGCGTGGGCGCGGGCGAACCGGCCCGGTCGGCGCTCCGGGGTCTCCGAGCGGCGCTCGCGGGCGGCATGCTCCGGCGCCACCAGGACGTCGATCAGGATCGGCACCAGCGTGCGCGAGAGCAGGTAGGAGGCCAGCATGGCGAACACCACCGCCAGCGCCTGCGGGGTGAAGATGTATTTCGGGGCACCCGTCAGGAACAGCACGGAGACGAAGGCGGAGCAGATCGCCAGCGTCGAGATCAGGGTCGGCTTGGCGATGGAGGCGCCGCCCTCGACCACGGACTCGCGGAAGCTCTTGCCGCTCTCCAGCACCCGGTAGGTGTTCTCGATGGCGACGGTGGCGTCGTCGACCAGGATGCCGACGGCGAGTGCCAGACCGCCCAGCGTCATGATGTTCATGGTCTGGCCGATCGCGGCACAGACCGCGAGCGAGCTCAGGATGGCGAGCGGGATCGACACCAGCACCACCAGCGTGGCGCGCCAGGAGCCGAGGAACAGCAGGATCATCAGCCCGGTCAGGCCGGCTGCGATCGCGCCTTCCTGGGCGACGTCGCCGATCGCGTCCGAGACGAACACCGACTGGTCGAACAGCGAGACGATGTGGATGTCCTTGGGAGCTGCGGCGATGATGCCGGGCATCATCGACTTGACGGTGTTGACGATGTCGAGCGTCGAGGTGCCGCCATTCTTGATCACCGGCAGCAGCAGGCCGTTCTGGCCGTTGACATGCACCATATTTTGCTGCGGCGGGCCGCCGGCGCGTACGTAGGCGACGTCGCGCAGCAGGATCGGCGAGCCGTTGACCACCTTGATCGGCACGCTGTTGAGCGCCTCCAGCACGGTGGGCAGCGTGTTGGTGCGGACGATGAACTGGGTCTGCCCGAACTTGGCGAGGCCGGAAGGCAGGGTCAGGCTCTGCGCGTTGACCGCGGTGCTGACGTCCATCGGCGTAATGCCGTAGGCCTGCAGCGCGTGCGGATCGATGTCGATCATGACCTGCTCCGGGGTGCCGCCATAGGGGGGCGGCATGGTCGAGCCGGGGGTGGTCTGCAGGGTGGCGCGCAGGCGGAAGCGCATGAAGTTGTAGACCGCGGCCTGGCTCTCGACGCTGGATGTGGCGGCGATCTGGATCACCGGGACCGAGGAGGCCGAGAAGCGCAGCACGATCGGCGGCTGGATGCCGGCCGGCAGCAACCCGCGAATGGCGTTGGTGGCCGAGGTCACCTGGGTCAAGGCGAAACTGATGTCGATGTTCGGCTGGAAATACACCTTGGTAATGGTGATGCCCTGCAGCGTGGTGCTTTCCATGTCGCGGATGCCGCCGACATTGTTGCTCAGCGCCAGCTCCTCGTAGCTGGTGACGTAGTTCTGCATGTCGGGCGTATCGAGCCCGGTGTAGGTCCAGATGATGGTGACGACCGGGATGTCGACCTCGGGCAGCACGTCCTTGGGCATCAGCCAGGCGCTGGCACCCCCTGCCAGGGTGATCAGCAGGGCCATCACGTAGAACGTCACGCGATACTTCAGCGCGAAGGTAACCAGGCCCATCCGGGCTGCTCCTGCCTAGCCGTGATCCGAGGTTTGCGGGAAGTCGGGATCGGTTCTAGCTAATGCGGCGCTCTGGTCTGCGTAATCAAGGGAGGACGCCATGGAATATCGTCTGCTCGGCCGCTCCGGGCTGAAGGTCTCGACCATCACGCTCGGCACCATGACGATGGGGGGCAAGGGGCAGTTTGCCAAGATCGGCGATGTCGGCCTCGACGAGGCGAAGCGGCAGATCGACCTCTGCCTCGATCACGGCGTCAACCTGATCGACACGGCAAACATGTATTCGTCCGGCACGTCCGAGGAGATCATCGGCGCGGCACTGGGCGGCCGACGTCCGCACGGCGTGCTGATCGCCACCAAGGCGCGCTTCCCGATGGGGGAGGGTCCGAACGATCAAGGGCTGTCGCGCCACCACCTGGTGCAGTCCTGCGAGGCTAGCCTGCGACGGCTGCAGACCGACGTGATCGACCTCTACCAGGTGCATGAATGGGACGGGCAGACGCCGCTCGAGGAGACGCTGGAGGCGCTCGACCGGCTGGTCGCGCACGGCAAGGTCCGTTACGTCGGCTGCTCGAACTTCTCCGGCTGGCACCTGATGAAGGCGCTCGGCATCAGCGAGCGGGAGCGGCGGCAGCGCTTCGTCAGCCAGCAGATCCACTACACGCTGGAGGCCCGCGAGGCCGAGTACGAGCTGCTGCCGATCAGCGTCGACCAGGGCGTGGGCGTGCTGGTCTGGAGCCCGCTCGCCGGCGGCCTGCTCTCCGGCAAGCACCGGCGCAACCAGGCGACGCCGGAGGGCACCCGACAGCTCGCCGGCTGGACCGAGCCGCCGATCCGCAACGAGGAGCGCCTGTGGGACATCGTCGAGGCGGTGGTGGCGATCGCCGCCGAGCGCGGCGTCTCGGGCGCGCAGATCGCACTGGCCTGGACGCTCGGCCGGCCGGGGATCACCTCGCTGGTGATCGGCGGCCGCACCGAGGCGCATATCCGCGACAATCTCGGCGCCGCCGAGATCGTGCTGACGGCACAGGAACGGCAGCGCCTCGACGAGGTGAGCGCGCCACCGATCCTGTACCCGTACTGGCACCAGCTGCAGTCGGCCAAGGACCGGCTCGGTGCGGCCGACCTGACGCTGCTCGGACCCTATGTCTGAACCAGCTTCGCATCCAGGGTGATCTCTGCGTTCAGCAGCTTGGAGACCGGACAGCCGGCCTTGGCCTTGGCGGCCAGCTCGCTGAACGTCGCCTGGTCGGCGCCGGGGATCGTGGCGGTCAGGGTCAGGTGCACGGCGGTGATCGCGAAGCCGTCGCCCTGCTTGACCAGGGTGACGTCCGCCCTGGTATCCATCTGCTCGGCGGTCAGATGGGCCTCGCCGAGGATCAGCGACAGCGCCATGGTGAAGCAGCCGGCATGCGCGGCGCCGATCAACTCCTCGGGATTGGTGCCGGGCTTGCCCTCGAAGCGGCTGGCGAAGCCATACGGGTAGGCGTCGAGCGCGCCGCTCTGGGTCGAGATCTGGCCCGTGCCATCCTTGATGCCGCCTTGCCAGGCGGCGGTGCCGTAGGTCGTCATGGTCGGGGTTCCTCCTGCGTGCGCCGCCTGGTCGGTGATACCATCGGCACTTCCATCGTAGTCGATCCGCCCCGCAAGCAAAGGCCTCCCGGATGAATCGTCCCTGCCGCATCGAACCGCGATGAGAAAGCGCGAGGCCGCGCCGGCGGCCGAGGACCTGTTCGGAACCGACGAGGCGGCGATGCCGCGCGAAGGCGACGCGGATGCCGCAGCGTCGCGGCCGCTGGCCGACCGGCTGCGACCGGCGAGCCTCGGCGAGGTGGTCGGCCAGCCGCATCTGCTCGGGCCGGACGGCGCGCTGCTGCGCATGATCGAGCGCGGCTCGCTGGCCAGCCTGATCCTCTGGGGCGGTCCGGGCGTCGGCAAGACCACGATCGCGCGGCTGCTGGCGGCTGCCGCCGGGCTGCGCTTCACCCAGCTCTCCGCCGTGTTCTCGGGCGTTGCCGACCTGAAGCGGGCATTCGACGAGGCGGCGCGTCGTCGGCAGGCGAGCGGCATTGGCACGCTGCTGTTCGTCGACGAGATCCACCGCTTCAACCGGGCGCAGCAGGACGGCTTCCTGCCGGTGGTGGAGGACGGCACCGTCGTGCTGGTGGGGGCGACGACGGAGAACCCCTCGTTCGCGCTGAACGGCGCGCTGCTGTCCCGCTGCCAGGTGCTGGTGCCGCGCCGGCTCGACGATGCCGCCCTGGAAGCGCTGCTGCGACGCGCCGAGATCGAGGCCGGCCGCACCCTGACGCTGACCCCGGAGGCGCGCGAGACGCTGCGCGCGATGGCGGACGGCGACGGTCGATACCTGCTCAACATGGTCGAGCAGATCCTGGCGCTGCCGGGCGAGACGGTGCTGGATGCGGCCTCGCTGCCGGGGCTGCTGGCGCGCCGGGCGGCGCTGTACGACAAGGATCGCGAGGAGCACTACAACCTGATCTCGGCGCTGCACAAATCGCTGCGCGGCTCGGATCCGGATGCGGCGCTGTACTGGTTCGCGCGGATGCTGACCGGGGGCGAGGATGCGCGCTACATCGCCCGCCGGCTGACCCGGTTCGCCGCCGAGGATGTCGGCATGGCGGACCCGCAGGCGCTGCCGCAGGCGATTGCGGCATGGGAGACCTACGAGCGGCTCGGCAGTCCGGAAGGCGAGCTGGCGCTGGCGCAACTGGTGGTCTACCTGGGCACCGCGCCGAAATCGAACGCGGTGTATCGCGCCTACAAGGCGGCGATGCAGGCGGCGACGGCGACCGGCAGCCTGGCGCCGCCGGCGCACATCCTGAATGCGCCGACCCGGCTGATGAAGCAGCTCGGCTACGGGCGCGGCTACGAGTACGACCACGATACCGAGGACGCGTTCTCCGGCCAGAACTACTTCCCCGACGGGATGCAGCGGGCGCGGTTCTACGCGCCGTCCGGGCGCGGGCTCGAGGCCGAGATCCGGCAGCCGCTGGATGGCTGGGCGGACCTGCGCGACGGGGTGCCGCGATGAGCGTCACCATCCAGACCGTCAGCGCCGACGAGGCCGAGATCCGGCTCGATCGCTGGTTCCGCCGGCAATATCCGCATCTGACCCAGGGAGCGCTGCAGAAGCTCTGCCGCACCGGCCAGATCCGCGTCGACGGCAAGCGCGCCGAGCCGGCGACTCGTCTCGGCGCCGGCCAGTCGGTGCGGGTGCCGCCGCTGCCGCAGGCGGATCGGCCGGCGCCGATCGTGCCGGTCGTGGCGCCGCACGACGCGGCCGAGATGGAGCGCATGCTGGTCTATCGCGACGAGCAGGTGCTGGTGCTGAACAAGCCGGCCGGGCTCGCCGTGCAGGGCGGCCCGGGCATCGCCCGGCATGTCGACGGCATGCTGGACGCGCTGCGCTTCGATGGCGAGCATCGTCCGCGCCTGGTGCACCGGATCGATCGCGACACCTCGGGGCTGCTGCTGCTGGCGCGGACGCCCGGGGTGGCCGGCAAGCTGGCGGCCTCCTTTCGCGGGCGCGACGTGCGCAAGATCTACTGGGCCGTCGTCGTCGGGCGGCCGCATCCGCTCGAAGGCGTGATCGACCTGCCGCTCGCCCGCCTCGGCGCCGGGCCGGGAGCGTTGACCATCGCCGCCGAACGCGACGAGGCGGACGCGGTGTCGGGGCGGCCCCGGGTCGGGGGGGGGCGGTGGGGGG
>CAXUCM010000017.1:8355-10186 GCA_964249315.1 uncultured Acetobacteraceae bacterium
CCGAGTACGTGGTGCGCGATTCGGCGGCGCGGAAGCTGTCCTGGCTGGAGCTGTCGCCGCTGACCGGGCGGACCCACCAGCTGCGGGTGCATTGCGAGGGGCTCGGCACGCCGATCCTCGGCGATCCGAAATATGGCGGCACGGGCGCGCACCTGGAAGGCTTCGCCGACCAGCTGCACCTGCACGCGCGCGGCCTCGACCTGCCGCACCCGGCGGGCGGACGGCTTTCGCTCGCGGCGGCGCTGCCGGCGCATATGCGCGAGACCTTCAAGGCGCTGGGCTTCGAGGCGGGAACGCTGCCGGCCGTGCTGCGGAGCTGACCGGGTGCGGCGGTCGGCCCGGGCGGCGCTCGCCCTGACGCTGGTGCTGCTGGCCGCCGCCGGCGGCGCGTGGCTGCTCGACCAGCGGCTTGGCATCACCCGGCTGGGCACGAGCCGGCTGGAGCGGATGGTCGCGGCCGGGGTCAAGCGAAGCACCGGCCGGACGATGACGCTGGACCGGCTCGAGCTGCGCCTGCTGCCGTGGCCGCACGTCGAGGCGGACGGGCTTGCTCTCGGCGAGGCGCCGGGGGGCGCCGAGCCGGCGATGCTGCGGATCGGGCACCTGCACGCGACGATCGGGATCTGGCCGCTGCTGGGCCACGTCGTGCGGCTGGACCAGGTGCGACTGGATCACGTCGTGCTGCTTCTGCGGCGCGATGCGGACGGACACGCCGACTGGCAGATGTCGCCGCGGCGGGAGAGTGCGCAGGGAGTGCCTCGCCGGTCCGCCGCGGGTGCGCGCTGGCGGCTCGCCTTGAACGCCATCCGCATCGAGCAGGCGGAGCTGTCGCTGGTCGATGCCCAGGCGCATCGGAGCGGCGCGATGCACCTGGATACGTTGCAGGCGTCCGGCCTGCGCGGCAGGCAGCCTCGCTTCGGCCTGACCGGGCAGTCGCACGGTGCAACCTACGCGGTGCAGGGCGAGACCGGGCCGCTCGGACGGCTGCTCGACGGGCAGGATCGACCCACGCCGTGGCCGCTGTCGCTGCGCGGCTCGGAGAGCGTTGACGGCGCGGTCGTTGCGAGCGGGCGGCTCGACGGCACGCTCGCCGATCCGGTGCGACTGCGCGGCTACGATCTGCTCGCCTCGGCGCAGCTGGCCGACCTTGTCGCGCTGGACCGGCTGTTCGTGCATGCCCGCCTGCCGGCGATGCGGGCGCTGCAGGTGCGGCTGCGGTTGCGCGACCAGGACGGTCCGAGGCTGAGCTCGCTGCAGGCCCAGGCCGCGGCGACGACGATCCCCGGCCTGCCTGATCTGGTGCTGCACTCCTGGAGCCTCGCCGCCGCGTCGCCCGAGACGCCGGTCGCACTGACCGCTTCGGGCACCTGGCGCGGTCGCGGGCTGCGGCTGGGCGGCAGCGCCGCCTCGCTTGCCGGGCTCGAGGCGGTGCGCTCGTGGCCCGGGCTCGCGACCCTGGCCGGGCCCGTCCATCTGGACCTGGCGACCGACGACGGCGCCTGGCGCATCGCAGGCAGCACGATGGCGGGCGGCAGCGACCTGCAATTGCAGGGGACGGTGCCGGACGCGAGGCGATCATGGCCGGGGGCGCCGGATCTCGGCGCACTCACGTTCGAGGGCCGGTTGCAGACGCAGGGAGTCACGCGGCTGCGGCTGACCGGGCTGCAGCTGCGCAGCGCCGCCGCGGACCTGGAGGGCGAGCTGGCGCTGTCGCTGGCCGGCCGCCCGTCCTTGTCCGGCCGGTTGCAGTCGCAGCGAATCGACTTCGATCGTCTCGTCCGGCCGCTGCCGGACGCTGCGGGGGCGCCGGCGTCCTCGACGGCGGCACCCG
>CAXUCM010000017.1:10196-20684 GCA_964249315.1 uncultured Acetobacteraceae bacterium
GGCACGGCCGGCGGGGGGGCGACCCCGGCCTGGCGTGGGGCGGGGCGGGCGGCAGCCACAGGCGCCTGCAGGCGGAGGCCGGCGCGCCGCCGCGGCTGGCGCTGTGGCTGCATCCGCTGATGCTGCCCGCGGAGACCCTGGCGGCCTGGCTCGGCCTGCCGCGATCGCTGCATGGCGGTATCGAGCTGGTCGGTCAGGTCGAGGCCAGCGGCGAGAGCCGCGCTTCGCTGCTGGCGACGGCGGCGGGGCATCTCGGCGGCTCGATGACCGACGGCGTGGTGTCGGACGCGGCGCTGGGCGGGCTGGTCGGACGCGGGTCGGTGCTGTCGCCGGTGCTGCCGCGGCCGGGGCGGACGTCGCGGCGCGGCCTGGCGCTGCACGCGACGCTCGTGCAGGGCCAGGCGCAGCTCGACACGATCAGCCTGCAGGCGAGCCGGCTCGCGCTGGATGGGCACGGTCGCCTCGGTCTCGCCGATGGCCGCCTCGACCTGCATCTGGTAGCGGACGGCCAGCTGGCCGCGGCTTCCGTCTCGTTGCCGGCACGGGTCGGCGGTACGCTGCAGGATCCGCGCCCATCGCTCGACGCGGCGGCGGCAGGTGGACGCTACGCGCTGACGATCGGGCCGATCGGGGCCGCGACCGCGCGGTGCGACCAGCCGCTGCGGGCCGCACGCGAAGGCCTGCCCGGCCCGATGCCGGCGATGGTCCCGATCGCCGGCGCGCACAAGGCGCCGAGGGGGATCGACATCCTTCGCGGCCTGGGCCTGCTGCATTGAGCGAGGCGGTGCGTCGGCGGTTCTGGACGCGGGCGTGCGCGGTCGCGACTGCGGGCGGCTTCGCGGTGCTGCTGGACGACCGTCCGCTGCGCCTGCCCGGCGGCGCCGAGCTGCGTTGCGCCAGCCTTCCGCTCGCCGAGGCGGTCGCGGCGGAATGGAACCGTGCCGGTGCGTCCGCGAGCGGCGTTTTCGATGCGAGCGACGTGGTGCTGACCGGGCTCGCCGGCACCCTGCAGGCGCACGTCGCGACGCAGCCGCGGCACGCCGTCATGGCCCTGCTTCGGTTCGTGGACGGCGAGCTGCTCTGCTACCGCGCGAGCCGTCCCGACGCGCTGGTGGCGCTGCAGCGATCGCTCTGGCAGCCCTGGCTCGACTGGCTTGGTCAGGAACAGGGCGCAGAGCTGCGCGTGACGCAGGGCGTCATGCCGATCGACCAGCCGGCGGCGGCGCTGGCGGCGCTGCGGCGGCGGCTCGAGGCGGTGTCGCCCGGGGTGCTGACCGGACTCGGTCTCGCGGTGCCGGCGCTGGGCAGCCTCGTGCTCGGTCTGGCGATGGCGGTGCGCCGGCTGGACGCGGCGGAGGCGTTCCGGCTGTCGCGGCTGGACGAGGCGTTCCAGGCCGGGAAGTGGGGCAGCGATGCTGCTGCGACGGCGAGCGCCGAGCGGGTGCAGCGCGAGGTCGCGACGGCGCAGCGTTTCATGGAGCTCGCGGATGGCTGAGGCACGGGTGGCCCAACGCTGGCAGATCGGCGGCCGGGTGCAGGGCGTCGGCTACCGGGCGTGGTTGCTGGGCGAGGCGCGGTCGCTCGGGCTCGATGGCTGGGTGCGCAACCGCTCCGAGGGCGACGTCGAGGCGGTGGTCGTCGGAACGGCTGAGACGGTGGCACGTCTGCTTGCAGCAGCTCGAACGGGACCGATGCTCGCGGAGGTGACGCACGTCGCGGTGTCGCGCCTGGACGAGGCGGTGCCGGCGCCCGGGTCCGGGTTCATGCAGCGACCGACGGATTCGCAAGCGCGACCATAAGCAAGGCCGGGAGTTTCACCCTCGACCCCGATCAAGGGCGAACCCTTCAAAATCCCCCATGTCCTCATCCTCAAGGGCTACCCGAGAAGAATGTCGGCATGCTCCTCCGCTTCCATGTGCGACCTGCGACAATGAATGGATTTCAAAGGCTCCGCCTTTGATGGGGTTCAAGGGGCAACGCCCCTTGGCTCGTCAACCTCGCGCCTACCGGGGGGCGCCCTGCCTTATAGAAGGCCGCGCATCATTCCGGCGACGTCATGGCCAGAGAGGTTTGTTTACTTTTGCCGGACGCAGGATTTGGTAGCTGTAGCCGGGCAGCGACTGGAGGCTCCGCCTTGGATGAGCAGATACATGGCTTGCGCCGTCCCCGTTTCGGCCATCGCCTGGCGCGCTGGGCCGCGACGGTGGCGATGGCTTCGTGGGTAGTGATCGGTGTGGTGCCGGTCGTCGTGGTGATCTGCGCATTGCGCTGACCTGGGATTGATCTAGGGCGGCGCCGGGGCCCGGATCGTGTCGGGCAGGAGCACCGTGGCACTGGCCTGACAGGCGATGCCTTCGCCGCGACCGGTGAAGCCGAGCCGCTCCGTCGTCGTCGCCTTGACCGAGATCCGGCCGGTGTCGACGTCCAGCAGCCCGGCCAGGCGCTCGCGCATCGCCTCGACGTGCGGGCCGATCTTCGGACGCTCGCAGATCAGGGTGAGGTCGGCATGGACCAGCATGCCACCGCGGGCGGCGATGCGCCCGCCGGCGTGGACCAGGAAGCGGGCGCTGTCGGCATCCTTCCAGGCTGCCTCGGCGGGCGGGAAATGCCGGCCGATATCGCCCTCGGACAGCGCGCCGTAGATCGCGTCGCATAGCGCGTGCAGCCCGACATCGGCATCGGAATGACCGGCGAGGCCGCGCTCATGCGGTACCACCACGCCGCAGAGCAGCAACGGGCGCGGCTCGCCGAAGGCATGCACGTCGAAGCCGGTTCCGGTTCGCGGCAGCCAGGTCGGCTCGGTCATGGTTTCAGAGTACATCGTTGCGTCGCATCACCGAGCAATGCGGCGCCGCCGCGTGCGCGTCAAGCGGGCTCGCGGGCGTCGTCTCACCGTGTGAGGCGATTGCACCGGGCGCAACCGTCGCGTATTCTGCACAAATCATGAGCAAAGATAATGGTCATGTCGGATGGCGAGGCGCGTTGCAGGCACCTGATGAACGTGCATCGGCGGTCGCGGCGCTGAAGCCAATCGATCTCGGCCGCGTCCGGCTGGAGGTCCCGGTCATCGTCGCGCCGATGTCCGGGGTGACCGACCTGCCGTTCCGGACATTGGCCCGACGGCTGGGGGCCGGACTGGTGGTCTCGGAGATGATCGCCTCCTGGGCGATGATCCGGGAGAACGCCGCGACCCTGCGCATGGCCGAGGTGACCCGGGATGGCGGTCCGAACGCGGTCCAGCTCGCCGGCTGCGAGCCCGAGGCGATGCGGCAGGCGGCCGTCATCGCGGTCGATCGCGGCGCCGACCTGATCGACATCAATTTCGGCTGTCCGGTGAAGAAGGTCGCGGTCGGCCAGATGGCCGGCTCGGCGCTGATGCGCGACGAGGCGCTGGCGGGGACGCTGCTCGAGGCGGTGGCGCGCGCCGTCGACGTGCCGGTGACGCTGAAGATGCGGATGGGCTGGGATCATCAGAGCCTGAACGCGCCGGCGCTCGCACGGATCGCGCAGGAAAGCGGCATACGCATGATCACCGTGCATGGCCGCACCCGGCAGCAATTCTACACCGGCGTTGCGGACTGGTCGTTCGTCGGACGCGTCAAGCAGGCGACGCGTCTGCCGGTGGTGGTCAACGGCGACATCACCGGCGTGGATGCGGCACGCGAGGCGCTTGCCCGTTCCGGGGCGGACGGGGTGATGATCGGCCGCGGCTGCTACGGACGTCCCTGGCTGGCAGCGCAGGTTGCGGCGGCATTGATGCATGGCGCGCGCATCGCCGATCCCGACCTGGCGACGCAGCGGGCGATCGTGCTCGAGCATTATCGCGCCATGCTGAGCCATTTCGGCCGGCAGGCGGGATCTCGGCTCGCGCGCAAGCACGTGTCCTGGTACTCGTCCGGCCTTGCCGGCTCGGCGGTCTTTCGCGCGGCGATCAACCGGATCGACGATGTCGACCTGGCGATGGCGATGATCGCTTCGTTCTACGACCGCCAGATCGACGCCGGCGCCGTACGGGACGCTGCGTGAGGGCTGCGGCGTCACGCGTCAAGGCGACGCTGGTCGGCGCGCAGCCGCGCGCGGCGCGGGGCGGCGGCGGTGCGGTCGATCACGCGGCGATGATCGAGAGCCTGCTGGTGCCGGTGCTGCTGCTCGATGCGGACAACCGGATCCGCTTCGCCAACGGTGCGGCGGAGCATTTCTTCGCCATGTCGGCATCGCATCTGCGTCAGCATGCAATCGCGGATTTCCTGCCGCAGGATCATCCGGTCTTCCTGCTGATCGACCAGGTTCGTCGTCACGGCGTGGCGGTGGTCGAGCATGAGCTGGTGCTCGAGGGTCCGCGGCTGCACCGCACCGGCATCACGGTGCAAGGCACCGGCGTCGCCGAGGAGCCGGGCGCGGTGATGCTGACCCTGCACGACGCGTCGGCGGCGCGCGCGCTGGACCGGCACCTCACCTTCCGCAACGCCGCACGCAGCGTCTCCGGGATGGCGGCGATCCTGGCGCACGAGGTGAAGAACCCGCTTTCCGGCATACGCGGTGCGGCGCAGCTGCTGGAGAGCACCGTCGCCGAGGAGGATCGCGAGCTCGCGGTGCTGATCCGCGACGAGGCCGACCGGATCCGTGCCCTGGTCGAGCGCATGGAGATGTTCAACGAGCGCGGCATCGAGCGCGCGCCGGTCAACATCCATCGCGTGCTGGAGCATGTGCGCGCGCTGGCGCAGAAAGGCTTCGCAGCCCATCTGCGCATCGTCGAGAACTACGATCCGTCGCTGCCGCCGGTCTATGGCAATCGCGATCAGCTGGTGCAGGTGCTGCTCAACCTGGTGAAGAACGCCGCCGAGGCGATCAGCAGCCTGCCTTCCTGCCATGACGGACCGGCGGGCGAGATCACCCTGTGCACCGCCTACCGGCACGGCATGCGGCTCGCGCCGTCCGGCTCGGAGACGCGCGTGCACCTGCCGCTGGTGGTGATCGTGCGGGACAGCGGACCGGGCATCCCGGAGGCGATCCGGCCGCACTTGTTCGAGCCGTTCCTGACCACCAAGCCCACCGGCAGTGGCCTTGGTCTTGCACTGGCCGGCAAGATCATCGGCGACCATGGCGGGATCATCGAGGTGGAGAGCGCGCCCGGGAAGACCGAGGTGCTGCTCTATCTTCCCGTTCTGATCGACGATGCGGACTCGAAATAACGACCATCCGGGCCCTACGCATTGGCCGCCCGGGTCCTTCGGCCCGGCGGGCCGGGACATGACGAGAGAGCGAATGACGCTGCCCACCGTGCTGGTCGCCGACGACGACCGTTCCATACGGACCGGGCTGACGCAGGCGCTCGGCCGCTCCGGCTACCAGGTTCGCACCACCGCCAACGCCGCGACGCTCTGGCGCTGGGTGGAGGAAGGCGAGGGGGATCTGGTCATCACCGACGTGGTCATGCCCGACGAGAACGGGCTCGACCTGATCCCGCGCATCAAGCGCATCCGGCCCGAGCTGCGCATCGTGGTGATGAGCGCGCAATCGACGCTGATGACCGCGGTCAAGGCGACCCAGCGCGGCGCCTTCGAGTATCTGCCGAAACCGTTCGACCTGAAGGAGCTGCTCTCGGTGGTGGCGCGCGCGCTGGCGACGCCGCTGCCGCCCGGGCCGCCGCCGGCGCCGCGCGACGCCGAGGAGCGGCTGCCGCTGATCGGGCGGTCGATGGCGATGCAGGACATCTACCGGATCATCGCGCGGCTGACCACGGCCGACCTCACCGTCATGGTCAACGGCGAGAGCGGCACCGGCAAGGAGCTCGTCGCCCGGGCGCTGCACGATTACGGGCGCCGGCGCGCGGGCCCGTTCGTGGCGATCAACATGGCGGCGATCCCGCGCGAGTTGATCGAGAGCGAGCTGTTCGGGCATGAGCGCGGCGCCTTCACGGGGGCCACCAACCGCAACCAGGGCCGCTTCGAGCAGGCCGCCGGCGGCACGCTGTTCCTCGACGAGATCGGCGACATGCCGCCCGAGGCGCAGACGCGGCTGCTGCGCGTGCTGCAGGAGGGCGAGTTCACCACCGTCGGCGGCAGGGTACCGATCAAGGCGAACGTGCGCATCGTGGCGGCGACGCATCGCGACCTGCGCCAGGCGATCCGTGCGGGGACGTTCCGCGAGGACCTGTTCTACCGGCTGAACGTGGTGCCGATCCGGCTGCCGCCGCTGCGCGAGCGGGCCGAGGACATCCCGATCCTGGCGCGGCACTTCCTCGATCAGGTGCAGCATAGCGGCCAGGTGATGCAAAGCGGGCTGCCCGGGAAGACGCTGTCGGACGAGGCGCTGGAGCGGCTGGCGGCGCATCGCTGGCCCGGCAACGTGCGCGAGCTCGAGAACCTGATGCGCCGGCTCGCCGCCCTCTATCCGCAGGAGACGATCACCGCCGAGGTGATCAACACCGAGCTGGCGGAAAACGCCTCGGGCGAGGGACCAGCTCCCGCCTCGGGCGTCGGCGAGCAGGAGCCGCTGGTGCAGGCAGTCGAGCGGCATATCCGCCAGTTCCTGGCGGCAAGCCGGGACGGCATGCCGATGCGCGACATCTACGATCGGGTCATCGCCGAGGTGGAGCGTCCGCTGATCCAGATGACGCTGGCCTCGACCAAGGGCAACCAGATCAAGGCGGCGGCGATGCTCGGGCTCAACCGCAACACGCTTCGCAAGAAGATCCGGGATCTGGAGATCCCGGTGGTGCGCGGGATCGGCTGAGGCCGGCGGGCATGGCGCGGCTGAGCTCGGCCTTGCGGCAGTTCCTGCAACGACGCCGCGCCTTGCGCTCGGTCCTGCTCGGCAAGGTCGGCACGCTGGTGCTGGCGGCGACCGCGCTCGCGCTAGGGCTCGCAACCTTCTCTGTGCTGTCGGGCGGGATGCGGCTTGCGCATCGGCCGCGCGTCGAGCTCGGCTTGTTCATCGCCAACCTGGTCGTGCTGATGCTGCTGGGCGCGGCGCTGACGCTGCGGCTGGCCAAGATCCTCGCCGACCGGCGGCGCGGGCTTGCCGGATCCAGGCTGCATGTCCGTCTGGTGCTGCTGTTCGGCGTCGTGGCGGTGGTGCCGACGACGCTGGTCGCGGTGTTCGCGGCCGCCTTCTTCCACATGGGCATCCAGCTCTGGTTCAACGACCGCGTGCGCACCGCGCTGGACGAGGCGCTGGCCGCCTCGACCGGGTATCTGCGCGAACACAACAACAACATCCGCGTCGATGCGCTGGAGATGGTCAACGACCTGTCGCAGAACGGGGCGGCCGCCTACATGAGCGGCCGCGGCCTGCAGCAATTGCTGGCCGACCAGATCTACCTGCGCGGGCTGTCGGCGGCGGCGATCTACAACCCGAACAACAACCAGGTGCTGGCTTCCTACGACCTGTACAATCCGCTCGGCGCGACCATCCCGCCGCCCTCGGCCACGGTGCTGGCACGCTCCGGCGACGTCGCCATCGAGGATTCGCCGGACGGACGCACGATCAGCGCCGTGGTCGGGCTCGGCGACGTCTCGCCGGCCAGCCTGATGCTGGTGATCACCCGGCCGGTCGATCCGGTGATCCTCGACCACATGCGAAAGACCCAGAGCGTGGTGGCCGATTACGACCGGCTGAACCAGAACCGTTCCGGCTTGCAGATCACCTTCGTGATGATCTTCGTGCTGGTCGCCCTGCTGGTGCTGGCAGCGGCGGTCCTGGTCGGACTGGTGTTCGCCAACCAGATCGTGCGTCCGGTCGGGCTGCTGATCCTGGCGGCCGAGCGGGTGCGCGAGGGGGATCTGGGCGTCCGGGTGCCGGAGGCGGAACGCGAGGACGAGGTGTCCGGCCTGTCGCGGGCGTTCAACCGGATGACCGATCAGCTCGCCTCGCAGCGCGGCGAGCTGATGGCGGCGTACGGGCAGATCAACGAACGCCGGCGCTTCACCGAGGCGGTGCTGTCGGGGGTTTCCGCCGGCGTGATCGGGCTCGATGCGGAGCAGCGCGTCGAGTTGCCGAACCTGGCTGCCGGGATCCTGCTGGGGTTCGACCTGATGGATGCGGTCGGCCAGCCGATCGCGGGATTGGTGCCGGAGTTCGGTCCATTGCTGGCGCTGGCACGGCAGCATCCGGAACGGCCGCAGACGGCGGAGGTGCAGAGCGGACGCCGCACCCTGCTGGTGCGGATCGGTCCGGAGATGAAGGGTGCCGTCACCGAAGGCTACGTGGTGACGTTCGACGACATCACCGAGCTGCAATCCGCACAGCGCAAGGCCGCCTGGGCCGACGTGGCGCGCCGGATCGCGCACGAGATCAAGAACCCGCTGACGCCGATCCAGCTCTCCGCGGAGCGGCTGAAGCGGCGCTTCCTGCGCGAGATCAAGAGCGATCCGGAAACCTTCAGCCAGTGCGCCGACACCATCGTCCGTCAGGTCGGCGATATCGGCCGCATGGTCGACGAGTTCTCTGCATTCGCCAGGATGCCGCAGCCGCTGATCAAGCCGGAGGACCTGTCACGGATCGTGCGCGAGGCGCTGGTCCTGCAGAAGAGCGCGCATCCGGAGCTGCGCTTCGAAGTCGATCTGCCCGAGCACGGTCCGTCGGTGCCGTGCGACCGCCGGTTGATCGGCCAGGCACTGACCAACCTGCTGCAGAACGCCGCCGACGGCATCGGCATGCTGCCGACGGAGGATCACGAGGCAGCGCAGGCGGGTCACCAGGGCGCGGCCCCAGGGCTGGCGGGCGGCTTGGCGAGCGGCTTGCGCGGGACCATCTGGATCAGCTTGCGCGTCAGGACGCGCCGGAACGAGCGTGAGGTCGCGGTGATCGTTGCCGATGACGGTATCGGTTTGCCGCAGGGCGATCGCCAGCGTTTGATGGAACCGTACGTGACGCACAAGCCGAAAGGCACCGGGCTGGGGCTTGCCATCGTCAAGAAGATCATGGAGGACCATGGGGGATCGGTGGCGCTCGAGGATCGCGCCGATGCAAGAGGAGCGATCGCGACATTGAGCCTGCCTGCACATGATGACGATTACGGCCGGGAAAGTCGTGCCGATGGCGCATGAGATCCTGATCGTCGATGACGAGCCCGACATCCGTCTTCTGGTCGAGGGTCTGCTGCGCGACGAGGGCTACGACACGCGCGTGGCGGCCGATTCCGACGCCGCGATCGCCGCGTTCCGGGCGCGACGGCCGTCGCTGGTGATCCTCGACATCTGGCTGCAGGGCTCGCGTCTCGACGGGCTGGGCATTCTCAAGGCGATTCAGGGCGAGGAGCCGGTGGTGCCGGCGGTGATGATCTCGGGGCACGGCACCATCGAGACCGCGGTCGCCTCCCTTCAGCACGGGGCCTATGATTTCATCGAGAAGCCGTTCCAGGCCGACCGGCTGCTGCTGGTGGTGCGTCGCGCGCTGGAGACGGCGCGGCTGGCACGCGAGAATGCCGAGCTGCGTCTGCGTGCCGGTTCGGAGAGCAGCCTGCGCGGCGACAGCCAGGTGATGCAGGCGGTGCGCGCGCAGGTCGAGCGGGTGGCGCCGACCGGCTCGCGCGTGCTGATCTCGGGTGCCGCGGGCGCCGGCAAGGAGGTGGCGGCGCGGATGATCCATGCACGCTCGCGGCGAGCGGAGGGACCGTTCATCGCGCTGAACTGCGCCACGCTGGCGCCGGCGCGCTTCGAGGAAGAGCTGTTCGGGCTGGAAGGGGCGGCCGACGGGCAGGGGCCGCAACGTCGCACCGGCGTGCTGGAGCGCGCGCATGGCGGCACGCTGCTGCTCGACGAGGTCGCCGACATGCCGGTGGAGACGCAGGGCAAGATCGTACGCGCGCTGCAGGACCAGACCTTCGAGCGCGTCGGCGGTGCGGCCCGGGTGAAGGTGGACGTGCGGGTGCTCGCCACCACAAACCGCGACCTGCAGGCGGAGATCGCGGCGGGACGGTTTCGCGAGGATCTGTACTACCGGCTGGCGGTGGTGCCGCTGCGCGTGCCGAGCCTGCGCGAGCGGCGCGACGACATTCCGGATCTGGCACGGATGTTCCTGTCCCGCTCGGCGGAGAATGCCGGATTGCCGACGCGCGAGCTCTCTGCCGACGCGATGGCGGCCCTGCAGAGCTACGACTGGCCGGGCAACGCGCGCGAGTTGCGCAACACGATGGACTGGCTGCTGATCATGGTGCCCGGCAACAGCGGCGAGCCGATCCGCGCCGAGATGCTGCCGCCCTCGATCGGCCAGGGCGCGCCGGCCCTGTTGCGGTTCGATCCGGCAGCCGACGTGATGGGGCTGCCGTTGCGCGAGGCTCGCGACCTGTTCGAGACCCAGTACCTGCAGGCGCAGCTGTTGCGGTTCGGCGGCAATATCAGCCGCACCGCCGGCTTCGTCGGGATGGAACGCAGCGCCCTGCACCGCAAGCTCAAGCAGCTCGGCGTGAACTCCGACGACCGCGGCGGCTGATCAAGGCCAGGGCTCTGCCCTGGACCCGCTCAAGGCTCAGCCTTGAGAATCCAT
>CAXUCM010000018.1:0-20490 GCA_964249315.1 uncultured Acetobacteraceae bacterium
ATGCCGAGGCGCTTACCGTGCTGCCGCTGTCGGCGACGATCATCGGCGCGCTGATCGGCTCGATCTCGATGGCCGGCTCGGTGATCGCCTGGGCCAAGCTGGACGGGCGCATCGACCGCACGTTCCGCTTCAAGGGGCAGAGCCTGTGCAACGGGCTGGTGTTCGCCGCCACGCTGCTGCTCGGCGTCGCCGTGATCGCGCTGCCGGCAAGTCCGGCCGTCGAGCTGGTGTTCTTCGCCGGCGCGCTGACCTTCGGCGTGCTGATGACGCTGCCGATCGGCGGCGCCGACATGCCGGTGGTGATCTCGCTCTACAACGCCTTCACCGGCCTGTCGGTCGGGCTGGAGGGCTACGCGCTGGGCAACCCGGCGCTGATGATCGCGGGCATGGTGGTCGGCTCGGCCGGCACGCTGCTGACGGTGCTGATGGCGCGCGCGATGAACCGCTCGCTGTTCAACGTGCTGTTCTCCAATTTCGGCGCCGACGCGGAGGCCGAGGCGGGCGCCATCGCCGGACAGATGAAGCCGGCGGAGGCGTCCGATGCCGCGGCGGCAATGCGCTATGCCAGCTCGGTGGTGATCGTGCCGGGCTACGGGCTCGCGGTGGCACAGGCGCAGGGCAAGCTGTTCGAGCTGGTCCGGCTGCTGCAGTCGGCCGACGTCGAGGTGAAGTTCGCGATCCATCCGGTCGCCGGCCGCATGCCCGGGCACATGAACGTGCTGCTCGCCGAGGCCGGCGTGCCGTACGACATCATCTTCGACATGGAGGAGATCAACGAGGGCTTCGCCGCCACCGACGTGGCGCTGGTGATCGGCGCCAACGACGTGGTCAACCCGGCGGCACGGACCGAGAAGGGCTCGCCGATCTACGGCATGCCGATCCTGAACGTCGACCAGGCGCGACAGGCCTTCGTGATCAAGCGCGGCAAGGGCCGCGGCTATGCCGGCGTCGAGAACCTGCTGTTCTACGCCGACAACACCAACCTGGTGTACGGCGACGCGCAGGCGGTGCTGGTGGCGATGATCCAGGCGCTGAAGGATCTGGGCGCTACCACCCAGGCCAGGGCGGCTTAAGGCCAGGGCGGTTCCCAAAGGCAAGCCTTTGGCGGGGCTTGGGGCGGAGCCCCAACCTTTAACCCTCCAGCCGCAGCGGATCCGGCGGCTCGACGAAATGCGCGTCGACCATCGCCCCGGTGACCGCCTCGAGCGTGGCGGGTCGCCAGCGCGGCGCCTGGTCCTTGTCGATCAGCAACGCGCGCACCCCCTCGATGAAGTCGGCGTCGGGCCGCACCATCGCCACGGCGATGCGGAACTCGTTCTCCAGGCACGGCTCCAGCCGGCCGGACGCGCGCGCCTCGCGCAGGGCGCGCAGCGTCACCTTCAGCGCGGTCGGCGACATCCGCCGGATCGTGGCTGCCGCCGCCTGGGCCTGTGGCACCGGGTCGACCGAGAGGGCGGCGAGGATCGCCTCGACGGTGTCGAAGCGGTAGCAGCGATCGATCCAGTAGCGCTCGCCCGCGAGCGGGCTCGCCGGCGGCGGCTCGGCAAACGCTTCGAGCCGGTCCGGCGCGGCGCAGACGGCGTCGAGGTGGCGGGACGGCACGAACAAATCGGCGAAGCCGCAATGGATCGCGTCGGCCGCATCCATCCGCGCGCCGGACAAGGCAAGATGGGTGCCGAGCTCGCCCGGTGCGCGCGACAGCAGGTAGGTGCCGCCGACGTCGGTGACGAAGCCGATCGCGGTCTCCGGCATCGCCAGCACCGAGCGTTCGGTCACCACCCGTCGCGAGACGTGCCCGGCGACGCCGATGCCGCCGCCCATGACGATGCCGTCCATGATCGCGACCACCGGCTTGCGGTAGCGCGCGAGGCGGGCGTTAAGCGTGTATTCGGCGCGGAAGAACGCCTGCGGCAGCGGATCGCCGGCCCGAGCGGCCGTGCGGCTCCCGCCGCCGTCGCCGCCGGCGCACAGGCCGCGCTGGCCTGCGCCGCGGATCAGCAGGCGGCGGACGGCGGGGTCCGCGTCCCACGCCTCGAGCCGATGCGCGAATGCCCGGATCATCGGCAGCGTCAGCGCGTTCAGCGCGCGCGGGCGGTTCAGCACGATGCGTCCGACGCCGTCGGCACCGAGCTCGGCGAGCAGGTGGTCCGCGTCGGTCTCCGACACGGCCATCAGCTCATCGTCGGGATGACGAAGGCGTTCTCGCGGACGCCCCCGAGCCAGCGCGAGGTGACGGTTTTGGTCCTGGTATAGAAGCGGATCGAGTCCGGGCCGTGCTGGTTGAGGTCGCCGAAGCCCGACGCCTTCCAGCCGCCGAAGCCGTGATAGGCGACCGGCACCGGGATCGCCACGTTGATGCCGACCATGCCGACCTGCACGCGGCTGGCGAAATCGCGCGCGCTGTCGCCGTCGCGGGTGAAGATGGCGACACCGTTGCCGTAGGCGTGCTCGCTCGGCAGGCGCAGCGCGTCCTCGTAGGTGTCGGCGCGCACCACGCTGAGCACCGGCCCGAAGATCTCCTCGCGATAGATGCGCATCTGCGGGGTCACCTGGTCGAACAGGCAGCCGCCGATGAAGAAGCCCTGCTCGTGGCCCTGCATGCGGAAGTCGCGCCCGTCGACCGCCAGCGTCGCCCCATCCTCGATGCCGGCATCGATGTAGCGACGCACCCGTGCGAGGGCCTCCGCCGTCACCAGCGGCCCGTAATCCGCATCCGCATCCGAAGACAGGCCGATCTTCAGCGCCTCCACGCGCGGGATCAGACGCTGCATCAGCGCGTCGGCAGTCTTCTTGCCGACCGGTACCGCCACCGAAAGCGCCATGCAGCGTTCGCCGGCCGAGCCGTAGGCGGCGCCGATCAGCGCGTCCGCCGCCTGGTCGAGGTCGGCGTCCGGCATGATCAGCGCGTGGTTCTTGGCACCGCCGAAGCATTGCGCGCGCTTGCCGTAACGCGCGCAGGTCTCGTAGATGTATTGGGCGACCGGCGAGGAGCCGACGAAGCCCACGGCACGCACGCGCGGATCGCCCAGCAGCGCGTCGACCGCCTCGCGGCCGCCATTGACGACGTTGAGCACGCCCCTGGGCAGCCCGGCCTCGAGGAACAATTCAGCCAGACGCAGCGGCACCGAGGGATCGCGCTCGGAGGGTTTCAGCACGAAGCTGTTGCCGCAGGCGAGGGCAGGCCCGATCTTCCAGAGCGGGATCATCGCCGGGAAGTTGAACGGCGTGATCCCGGCGACGACGCCGAGCGGCTGGCGCACCGAATGGACGTCGATGCCCGGGCCGGCGCCCTCGGTGTATTCGCCCTTGAGCAGATGCGGGATGCCGACGGCGAACTCGACCACCTCGAGGCCGCGCTGGATGTCGCCGCGCGCATCGGCGACGGTCTTGCCGTGCTCGGAGGAGAGCAGCCTGGCGAGGCCGTCCATCTCGGCCTGGGCGAGTTCGAGGAACTTCATCAGCACGCGGGCGCGCTTCTGCGGATTGGTCGCGGCCCAGCCGGGTTGCGCCGCCGCGGCACTGGCGATCGCCGCCTCGACCTCGTCCTTGCCCGCGAGCGGCACGCGCGCCTGCACCGCGCCGGTATTCGGATCGAACACGTCGCCGAACTGCCCGGACCGCCCGGCGACGTGGGCGCCGGACACGAAGTGGGTGAGTTCGCGCGGCATGGCTGCCTCCCTGATCGCCGGTGTCGCGCGGAGTGAAGCATTTCGGCGCGGTGGCTGCCAGCTCGCGACGATGTGGGCTCAGCCCCACACCCCGCTGGGGGCAGGCGCCCCCGGACCCGCGTCAGGGGCCTCGGCCTGCGGAGAACAATTTATCGAAATAAACGGGTTCTCAAGGCTTTGCGGGGAGCGGGCCCAGGGCGGGACCCTGGCCTTTCATGGATCCCATGGAAAGGCGGCCGGTATCAGAGCCAGCCGCGCCGCCGTGCGAACAGATAGGGGAATACCGCCGACGATACCATCAGCAGCAGCGCGTACGGATAGCCCAGCGGCCAGTCCAGTTCGGGGATGTGCTTGAAGTTCATGCCGTAGATGCTGGCGATCAGCGTCGGCGGAAGGAAGATCACCGCCGCGACCGAGAAGATCTTGATGATGCTGTTCTGCTGTATGTTGACCAGGCCCAGGGTCGCATCGAGCAGGAAGGTCACGTTCGACAACAGGTAGTCGTCATGGTCGAGCAGGGAGCTGATATCGTGGGCGACGGTGTCCAGCCGGGACGGAATGTCGTCCCCCGGATCACCGTCCCGGTGCGATTGCAGGTATGGGACGATACGCGCCAGGCTGTGCAGGCTCTCGCGCACCCGGCTCGCGAGATAGCCGCTGCGGCCGATCTTCTGCATGACCGGGCGCAGGTTCGCCTGCTGCGACACGCCGCCGACCGACGGATCCTGGCTGAAGACGTCCGTCGACAGGGTGTCGAGCTCGTCGCCGACGCTCTCCAGGATCTCGGCGGCCCGATCGACGACGGCTTCCAGCAGGCCGACCATCGCCGCCTCGGCGGAAGCGAGTCTGGTGGTCTCCTTCTCGGCACGGGCGACGAAGTTGCGGAACGGCATCGGGTCACCGAAGCGCACGGTCACCAGCTTGCCACCGCCCAGGATGAACACCACCGAGATCAGCCGCAGGGCGTCCTGGCTGCGGCTGATGATCCTGGCGGTCATGAACAGGATGTCCGCCTCGCGATAGATCTGGCTGCTGGTATCGATCGAGCGGACTTTCTCCTGGCGGGGGATCTCGAGCTTCAGGGCCGTCTCGACGAGCCGCTGCTGCTGCGGAGTCGGATCGAGCAGGTCGATCCAGCTGGCGTCGGCGAGACCGTGGCCGTCGGCGGAACAATCCAGCTTCCGGAGCAGGCCGTCGCGGACATCGTACGCGCTGATCATGCCAGCCCGGCCCTCAGGATGTCAGGCCAGGCGTATGCGCCGGCAGTCCGGAGCGATGCGCGTCGCCGCGTTGTGCCTCGATGAAGATGCGGCTCATCTCCGGGTGCGTCGCCTGGATGCGTTGCTCGATCGCGGTGACCGCATCCTGGACCGAAGCGGAGGACAAATGGTCCTCGAACTCGACGCTGAGCACCAGCAGCACCTCGTTCGGACCGAAATGCATCGACAGCACGTCGTTGACCCGTCGGATGCCGGTCTGCTGCGTCAGGCGCCGCACGCTGGCACGGATCTCGGGTGCGACCGCCTCGCCGGTGAGCAGGCCGCAGGCCTCGCCGGCGAGGAACCAGGCGGCGCCGGCGAGGAGCAGGCCGATCAGGATCGAGGCGATGCCGTCGAACACGGGCGCGTGCAGCAGCTGCGCCAGGAACAGGCCGAGCCCTGCCACGGCAAGCCCGCACAAGGCCGCGGAGTCTTCGAGCAGGACGGTGAACAGCGTCGGATCCTTGCTGTGCCGTAACGCCTCGAACCAGCCGCGCCGGCCCTTGGTGCGTCGGAACGTGCGCACGCTGACGACCAGGGTGGTGCCTTCGATCACCATGCTCGAACCGAGCACGAGATAGTTCACCCAGACATCCTGGATCCGCTCGCCGGCGCGGATCTTGTCGATCCCCTCCAGGATCGACACGCCGGCGCCGAGACCGAAGATCAGGATGGCGACCACGAAGCTCCAGAAATACAGCCGCAGCCCGTGGCCGAACGGATGGCCGGGAGTCGGACGCTGCGCCGCCTGGCGGATGCCGACGAGAAGCAGCGCCTGGTTGCCGGTGTCGACCAGCGAATGCACGGCTTCGCTCAGCATCGCCGAGCTGCCCGTGTACGCCGATGCGGCGAACTTCACCGCGGCGACGGCGAGGTTGCCGGCGAGTGCCGCATAGATGACCAGGCGTGATTTCGGCGCGGATGCATCGGACATTCAGGGATCTTGGCGAGGTGGCGAGCTCAAGGGACCAGAGCGCACGCGTGATGGGCGACATGGTCCGCGATCACCGTCTGGATGAACCAGTACGAATGGTCGTAGCCGGGATGCCGGCGCAGGGTCAGCGACTGGCCGCTCGCGCGGGCTGCCTGCTCGAGCGCGTCCGGACGCAGCTGGCTGTCGAGGTACTGGTCCGACGCACCCTGGTCGACCAGGATCGTGCCGGGATGCGTGTGGCCGGCCTGCAGCAGCAGCGTCGCGTCGTGCGCCGCCCAGCTCGCGCGATCGGCACCCAGGTAGCGGCTGAACGCCTTCTCTCCCCAGGGCACCGAGGCCGGAGCCGCGATCGGGGCGAAGGCGGAGACGGCGGTCCATCGCTCCGGCTCGCGCAGCGCGATCACGAGCGCGCCATGGCCGCCCATGGAGTGGCCGATGATGCCGCGTCGGTCGGGGGCGACCGGGAAATCGGCCTCCACCCAGGCCGGCAGCTCATGCGCGACGTGGCTGCGCATGCGGTAGTGCGCGGACCAGGGTGCGGCCGTGGCGTCGAGGTAGAAGCCGGCGCCGGTGCCGAAATCCCAGTCGGTCGCCTCGCCCTCGATGCCGGCGCCGCGCGGGCTGGTATCGCAGGCGACGACGGCAAGGCCGTGCGCTGCGGCGTGGGCCAAGACGCCCGACTTGGTGAGGAAGGTCTCCTCGTTGCAGGTCAGCCCGGCCAGGGCGTAGAGCGCTGCGACCCGCTCCCCGGCGAGTGCGCGGGGCGGCAGGAACACGGCGTATCGCGCTTCCAGCCCGAGCGCCTCGGAGGGTCGGCTGTAGAAGCCGAGACGTCCGTCGAAGCAGGCATGCTCGCTGCGCGTGCTGCGTGCCATCGTGCTAGTACACCACGACGCTGCGTATGCTCTCGCCGCGCGTCATCAGCTCGAAGCCCTCGTTGATGTCCTCGAGCGCCAGATGGTGGGTGATCAGCGGATCGATGCTGATCTTGCCGTCCATGTACCAGTCGACGATCTTCGGCACGTCGGTGCGTCCGCGGGCGCCGCCGAAGGCCGAGCCGATCCAGCGCCTCCCGGTGACCAGCTGGAACGGCCGCGTGGCGATCTCCTGGCCGGCTGCGGCGACGCCGATGATGGTGGACACGCCCCAGCCGCGATGGCTGCATTCCAGCGCCTGGCGCATCAGGGTCGGGTTGCCGACGCACTCGAAGGAGAAGTCGGCACCGCCGCCGGTGAGCTCGACCAGGTGGCCGACGATGTCGCCGTCGGGACCCCCATCCTTCGACCGGAGATCCTTCGGGTTGACGAAGTCGGTCATGCCGAACCGGCGCGCCATCGCCTCGCGGTCGGGATTGACGTCGACGCCGACGATCATTCCGGCGCCGACCATGCGCGCGCCCTGGATCACGTTCAGGCCGATGCCGCCGAGGCCGAACACCACCACGGTGCTGCCGGGCTCCACCTTGGCGGTAAACAGCACCGCACCGATGCCGGTGGTGACGCCGCAGCCGATATAGCAGATCTTGTCGAACGGCGCGTCCGCGCGGACCTTCGCCAGCGCGATCTCCGGCAGCACGGTGTAGTTGGCGAAGGTCGAGCAGCCCATGTAGTGCAGCACCGGCCGGCCCCGGAACGAGAAGCGCGAGGAGCCGTCCGGCATCAGCCCCCTGCCCTGGGTCGGCCGGATCTCGGTGCACAGGTTGGTCTTGCGGCTGGATCACGTGGTCGCCGGGCCGCAGCGAGGTGACGCCCGGCCCGACCTCGACGACGATGCCGGCACCCTCGTGACCCAGGATGGAAGGGAACAATCCCTCCGGATCGGCGCCGGAGAGGGTGTATTTGTCGGTGTGACAGATGCCGGTCGCCTTGATCTCGACCAGCACCTCGCCGACGGACGGCCCGTCGAGCTGCACGGTCTCGATCTGCAAGGGCTTCCCGGCCTCGAAAGCCACGGCCGCGCGGACGTCCATCGATGCTCCTGTCGGCTCATTCGTGGCCTCCAGGACTATCATGCAGCGTCCTTGCAGGCCAACGGCGCTTCCTGCCGTGACCCATGCGCGCGAAGGCACGCAAGCCAAGGGGCTTTGCCCCTTGAACCCCATCAAAGGCGAAGCCTTTGAAATCCATTTATTGTTGAACGGTCACAGAAGGGAAGCAGCGGAGGATGCCGACCGTTTTTTTTGGGCGACGCTTGAGAGTGAAGAAATAGGATTTCAAAGGCTCCGCCTTTGATCGGGGTCCAGGGGTGAAACCCCTGGCCTTCATCGACATGGCACGCGCCGGAGGCCCCGACCGGTCCTCTCCGCCTGGCGGACATTCGGGAAAACTTCATAGGACGGTCGCGGCATGACGCACAGAGTGCCCCAGTGACGCGACGCTAGAGCCAGTTCAGGTCGCGCCGACGGTGGCGACGCCGACCTTCAGGCGCCTCGATCATCAGGAAGGTTAAGATGGCCTCAGTGGCTCAAGAAGGCTCCTGGCCCGGGCTGGAATTCGGCATGCGCCAGGCGCCTGACGGCGCTGAGCTTCCTACCGGCGCGGCGTGCCTGGGGCGTCGCGACAGGCTGGGCTTCAGGGCGAAGCTCGGTGTGGTCGTTCCCTCCACGAACACCATCGTGCAACCGGAATTCGAGGCCATGCGGCCCTTCGGTGTCACCAACCACGTCTCGCGGATCGCCATCACGAACCGCACGCTGGAAAACGACGCAGACTTCGAGGCCATGATCGATGATCTGGAGCGAAGCCTGGAGAAGGCGTTGCGCGAGATCATGACCTGCGAGCCGGATCAGGTCGTGCTCGGGATGTCGGCCGAGACGTTCTGGAATGGTGCGGATGGCTCGGAGCGACTTCTGGAACGGCTGCAAGCCCTTGCGGGTTGCAGGGTCATCCTGGGCTCCCACGCCTGCCTGGCGGCGCTGGAGACACTCGGTCGCCCGAGGCGGATCGGCGTCATCACCCCGTACATGCCCGTGGGCGACAAAGCGGTCGAGCGGTTCTTTGCCGACTCAGGCATTACCGTCGTCAGGATACACGGCCTTCGATGTCCCAGCCCGACGGCCATTGCCCACGTAAGTTCCCGCGCGCTACGAGAGGCTGCGATCACGGTGGACGGCGACGATGTCGAGGCCATCGTTCAGGTCGGAACCAATCTCTGCTTTGCCGAGCTGGCGGCGGCGGCCGAGCTCTGGCTCGGGAAGCCCGTCATCGCCATCAACACGGCACTCTACTGGTCCGCCCTTCGATCGCTCTCGATCCACGATCGGATAGAAGGGATCGGACGGCTCGGCCTCGCTTGAAGGCGCCGGTGATCCCAGGCTCGTTTCGAGAAGCAAGGAGCAGACATGCAATCGAGTGACGTCCACGCCTTTTCGTCTACGTCTTCGGTGAGCCCTCTGAAGCGTACTGCGATCTTCGTGGAGAATATCGAGGTCAGCTCGTCATTCTATGAAACGCTGTTCGGATACGAGCTCTGGCTCGAAGGCGCCATGACGGGGGAGGAGGACAAGGCCGTCTTCAGCCTGGTTGGCATCCCTGCGCAGGGACCTTGTCGATTCCGCGTCGTCAGAGCCAATCGCACGGATTACGGGATGATAGGCTTCTTCGAGTACCGTGATGCTCGACTGCCAAGGCTCAAAAAAGATGTCGGGAGCGTCAGCATCGGGGAGACCTGCCTCGTCTTCGTCACACCGAATTTCGACCAGGTGTACGAACGCCTCTTGAGGCTTGAAGCGCCGATCGTTGCCGAACCCATGGTGCTGACGTACAAGTCCCGTCCGATCCAGCGCGAAATGACGTTCTATGACCGAGATGGGGTCATGGTCAATCTGATCGAGCAGGATATCGTGATCCCCGCGAACTGAACGCGTGATCGACAGGGGCATGCTATGTCGGCCCGAGTTTCCGGATGTCGTATGCTCAATATCGATCAGCTCGCCGGCATCCAGATGCGACAGGCTCGGCACTTCATCCCTCTTTTGGATGCTGACCCCATCCATCGCGCAGCAACCGGGTTGAGCCCGGCTTGCGGCCGACGTCATCAAGCTTACGCGGCTCCGCCGACGAGGCATCGATATCGTGGCCGGACGTTGCCGCCTCTCGTCAGGCTTGAATGAGGCGCACTTGACCCATATCAGCCCCGTTCACCGTACGGCAGTGTTGGTCGCAGACGTCGACAGGTCGTCGATGTTCTACGTCGATGTGCTGGGACTTTCGCTGCTTTATACGGAAAGCGATGTCCCGTCGGAGATGCTTCCACAGCTGAACCGGTTGCTGGGCTGGCCGGATGGCGGCCCGACGCGCTTCCGGTTCTTTCAAGCAGGCGAGGCCCGGCAGGGATGGATCGCTCTGTTCGAGGTTGCTTCCGCAACAGCGCGTGGATCCATCTCTCAGGCTGGCCCGATGCATGTCGGCGAAGCCTGCCTCGTCCTGTTTCACGAAGATCTGGATGCTCTCCTGCCGAACCTCGTGGCGTCCGGCTGCCAGATCGTCGGCCCTCCGGAGATCCTGGTCATGGGAGCGCATCGGCAACGGGAAGTCATCTTCCGCAATCAGGACCTGACCTTGTTCAACATCATCGAGCGTCAGACATAGTCTTGTTCGGCGTCGCACCCATGACCTCGTTGGCCTGCGCGACGTGGGGTTCCGCAGGCCGCAGGGCCACCCCGTGCCCAGTGCGCCGGGAAGCTATCAGGTGCCTCCATCTCGGGCCCCGGATTGCAACCGCCGTCCGAGCTTTGATGCGTCGTATCGATCGTCTTTTTTCAGGGAGTGCATGATGAACAGAACGCCGCTGAACCCGGTCACCGAAGAGCACGTAGCCGCCTACAATCGAGACGGCGTCGTCTGTCTGCGGCAGATGTTCGATATGGATTGGATCGAGCGCCTCCTGTCGGCCTGGGAGAGGGTCAAGCTTGAGTTGAACCAGGTCGGCGCAGACATGCTGCTTCCCAGGATCTACACGGAAACGGATCCCGTGCTGGAAGCCGAGATGCAGGCTTCCTCTGCACGCAGGTCCGTGGCAGGGAGCCGTGCAGGCGACGCGAAAATGAACAGCACGAAATACATGCACAAGTGGGATCCCGATTTCCGGGCCTTCGCTCTGGAGTCGCCGGCGGGTGCGATCATCGGGGAAGTCCTGCAGGCACGTCAGGTCCGATTTTTCTGGGACCAGATCTTCCAGAAGCGTGCCGGTGGCGATCTCGACACGTACTGGCACACCGACCAGGGATCCTGGCCGACGCGAGGGGAGCAGCTCCCCTCGCTGTGGCTGCCTCTTACCCCCGTGAGCGAGGAACAGAGCCTCGAATACATCGCGGGATCGCATCAGGATCGTTCAGAGTACTGGGGTCGGGCATGGAACGCCCAGAACATGGACAAGGCGGGCCAGCGTCCGCCGGACCGGCCCGATTTCATCGATTTCGGCAAGCGCCGGGACGAGCCCGGCCTCAGGTTCCTGAAATGGGCCATGGAGCCTGGAGACGTAATGGTCTTCCATCCTCGGCTCTATCACGGCGGCGGCCCGAACCGGAATGTACATCGCGAGCGGATCGCGCTGTCGACACGCTGGTTCGGCGACGATGTCGTCTGGAACCCGCGGCCTGGCGACGTCAACGTACCCGGGCTGCCGCACCATCGCATGAGGGTCGGCGAAGCTCCGGACGATGACAGCCTCTTCCCGATCGTCTGGCGACGGCATCCATGAGTGAAGCTTCTGGGGCGATCACGCGCTACCCTCGGGTCGCCAGCGCATGGGGACTGGTGGCGATCTTCTTCCTGGCTTCCGTCGTCAGCACCATAGACCGCGGCATACTCAACCTGGTGGTCGATCCGGTGCGTCGCGACCTGATGATCTCGGACGTGCAGATCAGCCTGCTGCAGGGCCTGTCGTTCGGCCTGTTCTACGCCACGGTCGGGGTGCCGTTGGGCCTGGTGGCCGACCGAGTGCAGCGGCGATGGCTGATCACGGCGGGAGTCACGGTCTGGAGTCTGGCAACCATCATGGGCGGCCTCGCGCCGAACTTCGGCTGGATGTTCGTCTCTCGCCTGCTCGTCGGATTGGGAGAGGCGACCTTGGGGCCCTGCGCGGTCTCGATGATCAGCGACATGTTCCCGCCGACGCGCCGAGGAAGACCGATCGGCATCTACCTGATGGGGCAGGCCATTTCCGGCGGACTGGCGGTGATGCTGGTCGGCTTCGTGCTGTCCCAGGCCTCGAGAGGGTTGTTCGACGCCTTTCCCGGCGCGCACGGGGCGGCCCCCTGGCGCGTGGCATTCGTGACGGCGGGCTGCCTGGGCTTCATCGTCATCGCCCTGTTCCTCACCCAGCGGGAGCCTGTTCGCCTCGGCGTCGTCTTGGGCGCATCACGCGGTTTCGCGGTGAAGAAGACGGCCACCTATCTGGTGGCGAACCGAGCAGTCTTCATACCCTTCTTTCTGGGTTTTGCTCTCTCGGCGCTGGCGGTTTACGGCATGGCAGCCTGGACCGCGGTCATGCTGATGCGGCAATACGGTCTGAACGCCGGTGCAGTCGGCCGGGAACTCGGCCTGGCATCCTTGGCGGCCGGCATCGTTGGCACCCTGCTCGCCGGCTATCTGGTCGATCTCATGGCCAGGCGCCATGTCAAGACGGCCAAGCTGGCGATGCTGACCCTGCTGCCCCTGTGCGCCCTGCCGGCAGTGTTCGCCACCTTCGCACCGAACGCGCCGGCAGCGGTGGCGGCACTGTCGATCATGACCTGCGTGTATCCGATGATCGGCACGTCCATGGTCTCCGCGGCGCAGGAAATGGTCCCCAACAACATGCGCGGCGTCATGATCTCGCTGTTCGGCTTGACCAATACGGTCATCGGCGCCACGTGCGGCCCCCTGCTGATCGCCGCCGCTACCGAACACGTATTCAAGGATCCACGGCTGGTCGGCCGATCAATCTCCCTGGTCGCCGTCCCCGCCCTGCTGGCGGCAAGCGGACTCTATCTGACCGGCTGGCTAGCGCTTCGCCGCGCGTTGCGGAGCGGGACCGGGCTTGCCAGGGTGATGGCGGTCGAGGCCGGGTGAGCGCGCCGTTTCACCGCCAGGCGACCAGCCGGGTCTGTCCGCGTGCGCCAACCCATCTCGACGCTAAGCTGCCAGCATGGAGCAGGAGGGGTCGATGCTGTTGAACCGTGAGCGCGCGACACAGGTGATGGAAAAGCATGGGCTCGACGGATTGGTGGCTGCATTCCCGGAGAACATCTATTACCTGACGGACTATTACGGACCCGCGCTGCTGATGTCGCGCAACTACACCGTGTATGCGGTGCTACCGCGCGATCTGGAGGCGGCTGCCGCTCTGGTGATGCCGTCCACCATGGTCTACCACCTGGAGCATACGCCAAGCTGGGTTCCCAACGTCGTTGGCTTCGCCACATGGGTGACGCCGTCAACGATCGGCGCGTCCCGGGATTTCGATAGCACGGTGGAGGAATACGAAGAGGGCGCCCCACCCCTCGACCTGAAGGCGCCGCACGATCCCATGCCGTATCCGGTGCGGGAGGGAGCGCAGATGAAGCCGCGGGACCGGCAGCTCATCGGCCGCTACGACCAGCACCGCGGCAGGCTTGAGCCTAGTGCCCTGTACGGGTTGCGACGGGCACTGCTGGATGCCGGCCTGTCGCGAGGAAGGCTCGGGTTCGACGATCCGCGAGTGCTGGGATGGCTCGGCGATCTGGGAATGGGTTCCGTTTCCGGCATCGACGCACTCAACATCTTCCGCGAAATCCGCATGGTGAAGAGCGAGGCGGAAATCGCCCTGCTTACCCGCGCCGGCCGCATGAGCGAGCAGGCGATCAATGACGTCATCGACGCGCTGCAGGTGGGCATGCCCCTGGAAGCCATCGCCGACATCCACGCCGCCTCGATGGCCCGGCAGGGCGGGCGCGCCGCCTGGATCATCGCGAACATACGCGGGCTGGCCACGGGGGAGGTGGAAGCCAACGAGCTGATCAAGCTCGACTCCGTAGGCACCTACAAGGAATACCGCGGCGATGTAGGCCGCTCGGTGTATTTCGGTGAGCCGACGGAGGAGATGCTGGCCCGCAACCGCGCGGTGATGCGCGGCCTTGCGGTCGCCTACGAGAACATCCGACCCGGCAAGAGCGCCCGTGAGATCTCCGAGCTCGCCCTGAAAGTCGTTCGTGACGAGGGCTTCCCGGGCTTCGTCTTCGGCGCTCCGCATTCCGTCGGCCTCGAGCACACCGATCACCCGGTCTCGGTCGGTACCGAGTTGCCGGGCGCCCACGAGCTGACGTTCGAGGAGAACATGGTCTTCACGCTGGACATGCCTTATCACGAGTTCGGCTGGGGCACGATGCACCTGGAGGATATGATCATCGTGCGCAAGCACGGATGCGAGCCGATCACCTCGCTCGATACGTCGCTCCGCCTGAAGCCGATCTAGAGCATCATCCGATCAGATGGAATTATCTGAACGGATGATGCTTGCCAAACAACAAGGTGCCAGGAAGAGTCGATGAACCGTCATCCTTCACGACCGATTTCCGACGACGACATCGAGACCTATCGACGCGACGGCGCGGTTTGCCTTCGCAAGGTTTTCGATCGGGATTGGATCGATGCCCTGCTGCCGATCGCGCAAGCCATGGTGATCGAAAAGAAGGATTTCGGCCTGCTACCTCATCGACCCGTGAACTTCATGAGTCGTGTCATTCCGGCTTTTCGGGAACTGGCTTTCGACTCGCCCATGGGCGAGGCGTGCGGCCGGACCATGCAGTCGAAGGAAGTCCGGTTTCTCTTCGACCAGGTCTTCGCGAAGGCCCCTCGTTCCGAGGCGAAGACGGTCTGGCACAACGACCGTTCGGGTTGGCCGGTGACTGGCACGATGATCCCATCTTTCTGGATGCCGCTGACGCCGGTCGTCAAAGCCAACAGCCTGGAAGTCATTGCAGGTAGCCACTCGAACGATGTCGTCTACTGGAACCTGACGTCCAACTCGCGCCAGATGATCAAACCTCCCGATCGCCTGAATGTGCCTAACGGCGAAGAGGTGAGAAACAATCCGGACTTCAGGTTCCTCTCGTGGGACATGGAGCCGGGAGACGCCTTGCTGATCCATCCCTGGGCGTTGCACTATTCGTCGGGCAACCCCACGGATGGCTGGCGCATCGCCGTCTCGATCCGTCCTCTCGGGGATGATGTCCGCTGGGATCCCCGGCCGGAATGCGTGAACATGGCCGGCATCAGCTTCGACGAAATGATCCCGGGGGAAAAGCCGCAGGGCGCGATGGTTCCTCTGATCTGGTCCGAGGACGGCCGCAAGGACGACGTCTCCACCTATCAGCGTGGCTTCGCGACGGGCTGGACGCAAAGCGCCCGCGAACGCCTCGCCGCCATGCCCACCCCCAGCTACGAAGAATTGGCGCGCAAGAACGGTGGTCCTTCGAGTCTGCTCGCCGCGTCCGCGATGGAGGATTTCTGACCACCGTCGCCGGGCATCGACTTCCTTAACGCCGGGCTTCCAGGCGCGAAAGGTTTGCAAAGGCGAGCCTTTGGCGATCGAGCCGCAAAGCGGATCGGTAGCGGCGGAGCCCCGACTTCAAGCCTTGAAGGAATCACGACACGATCTGGGTGATGTCCTCAGGCGACGAGGCATCGCCCTGTTCCTTGATGTCGTTGATCTCTTTTTCCGTCGCTCGGAACACCCGCCTGAGCATGGCTGCCCGGCGGGTTGCACGTTCCTCCGCTTCATCCGGCGAAGGGAGATAGGTCTCGACCGCGCTCGCAGGAAACAAGCCAGCGCGATCGATGAGGCGCTCCAGCGTGTCGATACGATCGCGCGAGACCGAGAGTTCCTGGGTCAGTTCCAGGACCATCGACAGAAGCTTGTCGGTCGCAGGGTCCGCAAAATACTGCGGCTTTTTTCCTTTGGCGGTCCGCTTCAAAGGAGTCGGGCCTGCTTCGTTGATCTTTGACATCAGATCGTTCCTGAACGCAACGCGTGGCACCTAGTGTCGCTCGAGAAGGCAGCCGAAGCCGGCCATGCGATCGGTGATCCCGCAGGCTCTCAGCGCCGCCCAGTACGTCGCAGTGTTGATGGCGATGACGGGTTTGCCGAGCCAGGCTTCAGCCATGGCGGCGATGCGAATCATCGACAGGTTCGTGCCGACCTGGGCGATGGCATCGACGTCGTCCCCGTCAAGCGCCTTGATCACCTCGACCAGCCGCGTTTCCGGAACCTCGGCGATGGCCGTCCACCGGGTCACCTTCAGGGCAACGTCGCGCACCACCTCGAACCCGCTCTCACGCAGGAAGCCGGCGACCGCCCGGTTGGCAACGGGGAAGTAGGGCGACAGGAACGCGACGCGCCGGACGTTCGGAAGGATGCGCAGCGCTTGCGTCAGGGCCATGGAACCCACCGTGACGCCCAGCCCGCTCGCTTGGACAATCGTGTCAGCAAATGCCCTGGCGCCGGCAACGCCGCCGTAGAAGGTGACGGCGGACATGCCCATCACCACGTGGTTCGGCCTGCAGGCGCGGACCACCCGGACCGCCTCCAAGGTGTTTTCGCCGATCAGGTTGGTGGCGGCGACGAAGCTTTCGTCGTCGACGTCGTCCGCATCCTCCACGACGATGCGGCTGTAATGGTTGGTGACGCCCGGTGGACGCAAATCGTCGAAGTCGGGCTGGACGACCGTGTTCGTGGCGGGTCCTATGATCCCGAGCTTCAACCTGTGACCCAGCACGTCGCGGTTCGACGTCATGGTCAAGCCAGCTTGGCCGTGACTGTCTTCAGCTCCAGGTAGAGCGACAGTCCGGCCTCCCCGTTCTCACGGCCCCAGCCGGACTGCTTGTAACCGCCGAACGGCACCGCGAAGTCGCCGCCGCCATGGGTGTTGACGCCCACGTTTCCCGCCTCGATCCGATGCGCCAGGCGGTGAGCCTTGGCGAGGTCGCGGGTCCAGACACTGGCGGACAAGCCGAACTCCGAACCGTTGGCGAGCGCGGGCACATCTTCCGCGGACTTGAACGCGCTGACGGCAACCACCGGACCGAAGATCTCCTCGCGCATCATCCTGATCTCGGCACGCGCATCGACCATGACTGTCGGCGCGAAGAAATAGCCTTGCTCGCCGATAGCGTGGCCGCCGCACAGGATCCGTGCTCCCTCCGTCACGCCCGAGGCGACATAGCCCGCGACCTGATCGCGATGTTCGCGACTGATCAGCGGACCCATGGTGGAGCCGGGGTCGGAGGCCGGGCCGACATGGATCGCCGCTGCCGCCCGCAACAGGCCCTCGACCACGCAATCATAGTGGCGAGCATCGACGTAGACTCGCGACGCCGCGACACAGTTCTGTCCCGCGTTGGCGAAGGCGCCCATGGAAGCAGCCGGAATGGCGCGGTCGAGGTCGGCATCGTCCAGGATGAAGAAGGGCGACTTGCCGCCGAGCTCGAGGCTCACCCGTTTCATGTTGCCGGCGGCCCCGCGTACGATCTCGCGACCCACCGCGGTCGATCCGGTAAAGGCGATCTTGCGCACGCGAGGATGGGCCACCAGCGCCGCGCCGGCCTCCGCGTCGCCGGTGACGACGTTGACCACGCCCGGAGGCAGACCGGCCTCGAGCAGGATCTCTCCCAGCCGCAGCGCGCTCAGCGGCGTCTGCTCGGCCGGCTTCAGGATGCACGTGCAACCGGCCGCGAGGGCCGGCGCCAGCTTCATCGCCGCGATGATCAACGGGAAGTTCCACGGCGTGATCAGGCCGACCACCCCGATCGGTTCGCGACGCGTGTAGACCAGAACCTCCGTCGGCCCTTGCGAGGGGTCGTAGGACTGGCCCATCAGCTTGGTGCACCATCCGGCGTAGTAGCGAAACGCCTCGGCGGTGGCGGAGACCCCCGCTCGGGCGCTGGCGAGCGGCATGCCGTTATCCAGCGCTTCGAGTTCACCCAGTTCATCGACCTTGGACTCGATGAGATCGGCGATGCGCCAGAGCAGTCGCCCGCGTTCCCGAGGCGACAGACCACACCAGGAGGGCGACCGGAACGCCGTCTCCGCGGCCACGACCGCAGCCTCCACATCCGCCGCACCGGCAAGCGGAAGCTGCGCCAGGACGACGCCCGTCGCCGGGTTGAAGGTATCGAACGTCCTGTCCGAGAGGGACGGCACGAAGCGGTCGCCGATCAACATGGCGCCCCTGCTGCCGATCGAGCCCGCTCCCTGCGACATCGCAGGGGCCAGGACAATCCCGGGAGGATCCCTGTCCATCGCGGGCGCCTCTATTTCACGCCGACGAGAAGCGAGACCTCGCCGAACGAGCCAGCCATGTAGCCCTTGTTCCCGGACGGATTCAGCGGAGGAAGATCTGTGACATAGGGCGACTTGATGAAGCTGACGCTGGAGAAGCCGTTCGCCCGGTTCATCGATACGACGTCCATCTTCCTCAGCATCGCCAAGAAGTTCTCGTTGTTGTTGTAGACTTCCCACAATCCCAGGAACTGCAACACCGGCTCCTGGGGGCCCGTGTAGAAGCCGTCGAAATGGATCATCACGCCGCCGGGCTTCAGGAGCCGAAAGCATTCCTTGAAGATCCGCTCTACCGCCGGGCCGGAGGTCTCGTGGAACAGGAGGGCCGACGCGATCACGTCGAAATGCGCGTCGGGATAGCGCATCGCTTCGGCGTTCTGCTGGGCGAAATGGATCGGGACGCCCAATGCATTCGCGCGCATGTGGCCGTAGCGAAGACAGGGAGCGCCCACATCGACGCCGTGAACCTCCGCCTCGGGATAGGCCTTCGCCCAGGGAACCGTCGAATTGCCGATGGCGCAACCCAAATCCAGGATACGCCCGGGTCGTGCGTCCGGGTAGGCGTTGCGGTAGAAGTTGACGCAGGTGTCGCCGGTCGAGTTGTTCTCCCGACCCATCATGCCTTGCGCGTAGATCGGCACGCCGAGATCGTAGATCGCGCCGGCGGCGACGTCCTGCTCGGCCTGCTCGGTGTGGTAGCCGCCGGGCTGCAGGTGGATGTCGTAAGCGGTGTGGTATCGCGGCACCTCGAACGCGGGATCAAGCTCCAGGGAGCCGAGTGGCGCGGGCTTTCCGGATTTCTCCGTGAGTTCGGCGTGATGCCGTTCAACGGTGTCGATGACCGAGTCCCACATCATCTCCTGACTGTTGCGCTGCGTGGCGCTCCAGAACTGGTAGTAGGGCTGCGCAGTCATCAGATGCCGCACCTCCTCGTAGTCGGCCGGCACACGCCCATGAGCGGCCTTGAAGGCAGGCTCGACCCTGGTCTTGTAGAGCGAGTAGTTGGCGGCGCCGATGGTGCGGGCGGAGTATTGCCGAAGTGACGCGACGAAATCCTGGCGCGCCGACTCGTCGTGGTTAGGGACCGGGAGGGCGTCGTGGATCTTCTGACGATGTTCCATGGCTGCGGTCTTCCAGCGTGAGTTGGGAGATGACGAGTTGATCTATAGCTTACAGGAACGCGCGTCACAGGCCCGCGAATCGTTCAACCCGCGGAACGCGCGTTGACCAGCACACGCTGGGAGTGTTCGGCAAGCCCGAACTCGGCATAGTCGATGCCGAGGCCGGATTGCTTGGCGAACGTCATCGGCAGCGCCGCAGAGAAGCCGCCATGCTGGTTGATCCAGGCGGTGCCGACCTCGAGGCGTCGCGCCAGAGCGGTGCCTGCTTCGCGGTCCATGCTCCAGACCGAGCCGCCCAGGCCGTACTGGCTGTCGTTGGCGAGACGCAGCGCGTCCTCGGGATGGCGGAAGCGGAGGATCGGCAGGACGGGCCCGAACTGCTCCTCGTCGACCAGTCGGACGCCGTGCCCCACCTCATCGACCAGGGTCGGCGGGATGAACAGGCCGGGACCGGGGGCGCGGCGTCCGCCGGTGATGACCCTGGCGCCGGAGGCGACGGCGTCGTCGAACAGCTCCCAGATCCGGTCGAATTGCGGGCGGTTCTGGATCGGGCCCATGGTCGTGGCCGGAACGAAACTGTCGCCCAGGACTGCCGCCTCGCATCGCGCGGTCAAGGCGGCGCACAGCGCCTCGAAGGCGGCCTCATGGACGTAGAGGCGCTTCACCGCGGCACAGAAATGGCCGCAATTTCCAAGCGACGAGGCGAACACGGTCTCGGCGACGGCGTCGAGGTCGGCGTCGGGCAAGACGATGGCGGCGTCGTTGCCGCCCAGCTCCAGGGTGACCCGTTTCAGCATGGGGGCGGCCGCGGCGGCGATCCGCTTCCCGGTGGCGGTCGAACCGGTGAACGAGATCTTGGCGACGTGCGGATGCGCCACCAGCGCGGCGCTGACCGCGGCATCGCCGGTGATGACGTTCAGCACGCCGGGCGGAAACGCCTCTCGGCCGAGCATGCCCAGATAGAGCGCCGAGAGCGGCGTGAACGGGGACGGCCGCAGCACCATCGTGTTGCCGGCGAGCAGCGCGTTGGCGATCTTGGCAGCAGCCAGGATCACCGGGGCGTTCCAGGGCGCGATGGCGCCGACTACCCCGAGCGGGCGGTGCGTCAGCGTCGCGTGCACGCCCGGACGGTCGAAGGCCTGGTCCGGCAGCTCGTATCCCGCGATGATCCGGAGGTAGTCGCCGGTAACGGCGACCTCCGACCAGGCGCG